>DATHSU010000118.1:0-17899 GCA_035463895.1 Ignavibacteriaceae bacterium
ATACAATCGTGTAGTTATTGATTTGAATGGATTGAACGAGGAAGATTTTCTAAACACAGTAAGCGAAAAGTTTGAGATAACAAAAACCACAGACAAAGAACCAAAAACAAAAAACAACTTCTGTATGTATATTGAAAAAGAATGGTACTTGCTAAAAGCACGTGATTCAGTACTTGCAAGTTTGTCGCTTGAAAAATCCGTCGGTGAAAAACTTGATGTGAGTATTCTGCAAAACTTTTTACTTAATCCTGTTTTGGGAATTGATGATCCCCGGACAAACAACAGAATAGATTTTATCGGTGGAATAAGAGGAACAAAGGAATTAGAAAAATTAGTTGATTCAGGAAAGGCTGCCGTAGCATTTTCACTTTATCCTGTCAGTCTGAATGACCTGATGAATATTTCTGATGCCGGGGAAGTGATGCCCCCAAAATCAACATGGTTTGAACCTAAATTAAGAGATGGATTGTTAACACATTTAATTTAAACTAATGTTTTCTATGTGCCTATGTGGTAAAAAGCTTTTCTAACCACATAGAAACATAAGGAAATATAAGAGAATAGAAATAATAAATAAGGAATAATATCATGGAAAAAAGAATCTATAACTTCAGTGCTGGTCCGGCTATTCTGCCGGAAGAAGTGCTGCTAAAAGCTCAAAAAGAATTATTCACATTGCCCGGCGTGGGAATGTCAATTCTGGAAATATCCCACCGCTCAAAAACTTATGATGCAATCCATCAGCAGGCTAAAGAAGGATTAAAAAAACTTCTGAATATTTCGGATGATTATTCAATTTTATTTTTGCAGGGCGGTGCAAGTCTGCAATTTTCAATGGTACCGCTGAATTTAATGCCTCCGAAAAATAAAGCCGATTATATTTCAACCGGAAGCTGGTCGAAGAAGGCAATTAAAGAAGCAAAACGTGTAGGTGCTGTTAATGTTGCATGCTCAACAGAAATTACAGAGGGAGAGAAAAAATATTTCAACAGAGTTCCAAAGCAAAGTGAACTGAAGCTTGATCCAGATGCAGCATATGTTCACTATACTTCTAACAATACAATTTTCGGAACACAGTTTCACAAAGAACCGGAAGTTGGAAATATTCCGCTTGTTTGTGATGCTTCTTCTGATATCCTTCATAAACCTATTGATGTTTCAAAATACGGATTGATCTATGCCGGCGCTCAGAAAAATATTGGTCCCTCAGGTGTTGTGCTGGTAATTATAAGGAAAGATTTGCTTGAGAGAAGTCAGGACTCACTTCACACAATGCTTAATTATAAAATTCACGCTGAGAATGATTCGCTCTATAACACTCCGAACACTTTTGGTATTTACATCATAAAGCTTGTTACAGATTACCTGTTGAATTTAGGCGGACTTGAAAAGATGTATGAGACTAACAAGAAAAAAGCACAAATGCTTTATGATGCAATTGATAACAGCGGCGGTTATTACAAAGGGCACGCTGAAAAAGAAAGCCGCTCGTTAATGAACATTACTTTTAATCTATCTACCCCTGAACTTGAGAAAAAACTTATTGATGAAGCCACCAAAGCAGGATTCAACGGATTGAAAGGACACCGTTCTGTCGGCGGATTGCGTGCCTCAATATACAATGCTTTCCCGGCAAAGGGTGTTGAAGATCTAGTATCGTTTATGAAAGATTTCCAGAAGAATAACGGATAATAAGAACTCTTTTTGCTTTCCCGATATACATCAATTGATGTATATCGGGATTAGCATTTTTTCCTTGGAACTCTAAATTTCATCTTAATAATATCATCTTCTTTGTGTCAACAAAGTACCCGGCTTTCAACTGATAAAAATAAATTCCGCTTGATAACGTTCTTGCATCAAATATAATACTGTAACTGCCTTCGGGTTTGATTTCATCAATAAGTGTCCTCACCTCATTACCAAGCACATCATATATTTTTAAGGTCACGGACAGGGCAAGCCCTGTCCCTAAATCAGGAATACTGTATTTTATTTGTGTTATTGGATTAAAAGGATTAGGATAATTCTGTTCAAGATTAAATGAAATCATTCTGCCGTTATCATCAATACTTACTGTAGAAATTCCATTCTTAAATGTTACATCCATACTGTCAATACTAAAATTCTCATTCGGGTCGAATGCCTGAACAAATATTCTGTATAACCCATCAACATAATCAGCGGTGTTAAGTGCCAATTCTTTATCTTCGACTGAAATTAAAGAATCCCCATTGTTATTGGTAATAATATGATAATAGCCTCGTACAGGATTCATCCAGCTTGGAGAGGGAAAAGTCTGATCACGTTTATATAATACTGTTGCATAAGGTTCATATGAAGAAGAACTGTACATATTGTAACCATGGTTAAGTACATGAGATAGTGTTGTATCTAAAATCATTTCTCCATTATCGACTCTTTTTATCCAGTAATTTATTTTGTATGCTGGCTGCTGCCATTCCGAATCACCGATGTAATCAAACACCTTAACAATTATATCAACTTCTCCGTGTAAGCTGTCTGGTAACAAATAAGTGCTTGTTTCATTTATGCAAAATCCAAATTTAGAATCCGGAAAAGCATTTTCGATTTGCGGCGGAGAGTCGTCATGAACCGGTGTAAGCGCCAGTAAAGGATTGAAATTAATACCCCATTCATTGTCATCGTACAACCAGACAAGCCCCGAATCTTTTATTTCAACGAAATGAATATGACCCCATTCATTAGTCCAGTAAATAATATCTCCTAGATAATCATACTGTTCAACGGTATCGCCAATATCAAAAGCGATTGTGTTTTCAACAAGATGGGCATAGAGCCAGCCATCCGAATAATCCGCAATGTTGGAATCGCTTATTGCAATTCGCCAGTATAATGCTCCACCAAGTGTAAGAACACATTTTACAATGCCTCCTTTAACAGCATAGGTTGGTTCATCAATTGGGGTTATAATATCCAATCCCTGGTGCAGATAAGAATATTCAGATCCACCGCCCATATGCTGCTCATAATGATTCCATACAATATGAGTTGTGTCAGTTGGATAAAATGGCCACGGAATAGGCTCATATTGATTTCTTTTTTCAAGTTCAGATCTTTCAGGTTTAATTTTTTTTAGAATTCGTGATTGACCATCTATAATTTCTTTGATGTTTCCCGTTGAAGAAAATATCTTAATACTTCCCTTCGATAGCTCTTTGGTTTTCGTATGAATACCTGCCAGAATACTTCCATCCACCAATTTTAGATCACGAAAAGAGTTTTCCCCACTAAGTTTATCATAAAATTTTACTGCGCCGTCTGTAACATTATAAACTATCAAATTGTATTTGTCTATCACTCCGACTAAATTATTATTTATCGAAAGCAATACCTTCCTTGGTAGTTCAATATCATAGTTTATGGTTCTGATTAATCTTCCTTGTTGATAAATTTTCAAACTTCTTTCATCTGAAATTGCAATAACTTTATCATTATTATCAAAAGAATAAGCAAGTCCTTTCGGATATTCAAATTCTGAATTAGTAATAAAGTTATAGGTGTATATTTTCTGTCTGTCTCTTAAGACAAAAGAGTTCCCGGACTCCGAAAACTGAAATGCATTTGCACCATTAAAAGTTTTTATAAAATACATGTTTCCGGTTTTTGAATAAAACCTCAATGTGATTTCACCTTTGAAGTGATATGTATGATCATAAGCGACCAATACTCCGGAGTTAGATACTTCAATTTCTGCACCGGGAATTTTATCTAATTGATATAATAGAGTCTCATATTCATAAAAACTCAATTTGTACAATTCACGGTTTTCATCTGTAACATCACCAATGCTGTATGTACATTTGAATTTTCTGTTATCAGAGTACCTAACGCCGGGTTCAATTTCAGTTGATAAAACTATTTTGCCGTTAATTGATGCAACATAATCTTCCACATTATTTTGCGCCATAATAAGTAAGGAGAAGAGAAAATAAACAACAGTAAAGGCTGGTAGAAAGGAAATTCTCATTATAGTATCCTAATCAGATATTTTATTAATAGAAACTTAGATTATTGTTAATTATAAAACAAAGTAAAAACGCAATTTGCTGTTCCAGGGATTAAATATTAAAAAAGAGTTAGCCTAACTTTCATTAAATTTGCTGGTCAAATTTCACAAAGAAAGAATAACGGAAATTCATTGGTATCAGAAAATAAATCTATAGAAGTAAAATACGGCGAAGATGTTCGGGTAATTACAAAAGATGATAAACAATATATAATTATCGGTACAGCCCACATTTCACGTCAATCTGCAGATCTTGTTAAAAAAGTAATAGAAGAAGAAAAACCGGATGTTGTCTGCGTTGAACTGGATGAAAAAAGATTCAAAGCTTTATCGGAAAAGAACCGCTGGGAAAATCTTGATCTGAAAACCATCATAAGAGAGAAGCAACTCAGCACTTTAATGATAAATCTTGTGCTGGCTTCATACCAGAAAAAGCTTGGTGAAAAACTTGGCGTATCACCGGGCACAGAATTGCTAGAAGGAACCAAAGCCGCTCAGGCTAATAATATTCCAATTCAACTGTGTGACAGGGAAGTGCGGATAACACTTCGACGTGCCTGGCGCTCAATGAGTTTCTGGCAGAAAATAAAATTTATGACCGGCGGACTTGCAGGACTTTTTGAAGATCAGGAGCTGACGGAAGAAAAACTTGCAGAACTAAGAAGCAAAGATGTTCTTTCCGAAATGATGGAAGAACTTGGCAAAGCGCTGCCTGTTTTAAAACGTGTATTGATTGATGAACGCGACACTTACATTGCCGAGAAAATGAAACGTGCAAACGGAAAGAAAATTGTTTCAGTTGTCGGCGCCGGACACGTTAAAGGAATTATTAACCACTTCACTGAAGATAACAATGTAGAATTAGAAAAGATTGAACAAATCCCGCCATCATCACCAGCTTTAAAAATTATCGGCTGGGCAATTCCTGCTATAATTATCGGATCAATTACTTACATTGGAATGAGCAAAGGACTTGCAGAAGCCGGTGATAACGCATTGTTCTGGTTTCTTGCCAATGGCATTCCGAGTGCATTGGGTGCTATAGTAGCCATTGCACATCCTGCAACAATTTTGGTTTCATTTTTTGCCGCACCGTTTACAAGTCTTACTCCGGTAATAGGAGCCGGATATGTTGCTGCTTTCATACAAGTATATTTTCAGCCGCCTGTTGTAAAAGAGTTTCAAACAGTGACAACTGATTTCAATAAACCCACACAGTGGTGGAAGAATAAGCTGTTAAAAGTTTTTCTTGTTTTTATACTTACAAGTCTTGGCAGTGTGGTTGGTACTTACGTGGGATTTTTTGAGATTGTGTCGAATGTGTTTAAATGAAAACAATTAGATAATGAAGTGACATCCTGTATTTATTAAACGATTTATTATATGATGTGGTTCTTATTGACTTCTTAAAAGTTCCCCATTGAGATTTCCAGCATACCACCGATTGAAGATTTTTTTGTGTTAAAATTTCCAAACCCAGTAATACCTAAACCGACATAATCAAATATCTCTATTCTAAAATATGCTTCAACAGGAATGCTTAGTTGCGAAATTTTTATGCTCTCATACATATTATTCTGAATTAGTTTTCCACGTTCAATTCCATTTATGTAACCAATACCCGCTAAAAGACCAATCGTCATATTATGTACTCGATAAGGGTAACCGTACAACACTGAAATTTCATTGAATTTCAATGGTGGCTCTTCAAAATTATAACCACCGGTACTAAATTGAAATTCATTTGCCTTTAAGAACCTGAATTGAAATATGTTCTGATTATACTCGTATGATGTACTAAACTTAAATGTTGGTCCAAAATAACATTTTCCAATACCTGCACTAATCCAGTATTTAGTAATTGTAGCTTTACTTACACATTCCTCTTGTGAATATAAATAACTGGAAAGAGAAAGAACCAAAACGAAAATAAATATTTTTATTTTCATAACTTACTTATTTAGTTTTGTTAAACTTTATTTATTTGAATCATTTCAATTTTTATTAATTAAAAGAATTCATAATTTCGTATTGATTATTATATTAAAAACAGAAAAGTAATTATAAAAACATAGTGGGATTTCATTTCCCCTTCCTATTTTATTTTTGCTATTGTGAATAAAAGGAAAATAAGTTCCAAAGACAAGCAACAGTTAATACGGGGGAATTATTAACACTTAAAGAATCATATTAAATTAAAAATAATACAAATACTTAACCTTAAACACTCCGGCTCTGTCTGTTACGTGCATTCGGTTTGGGAGCAGATTATTATTCATATCGTACTCATCGCTTCGGTCACGGAATTCATTGTAGGCAAAATATATCCAGCTCTTTGGAAGGAAGTTCCAGCTAAATAAAAATCCTATTATTATCCTTTCCATTTTATCAGTTGATTTTATAAAAACATTATCAACGTACATTCTTAAGTTCAGATCATTCACAGGAGTAAGTGAAAAATACGGACGTGCATTGAAAGTAATATCCTCTACATTATGATCGGGATCAATTTCGATAAACATACGATAACTAGTTCCTATCTGAAGCTCGTCAATAATGCGATAGCTTCCGGATGCGCCAATCCACGAATAATAACCCAGATAGTCTCTTCTGAAATTATAAGTTTTTGAATAACCGCCGTATAAGTTAGCTCCCCATCTTGGTGAAATATCAAACCAGGAACTGAACGTAAGTTCATACGAATCGTATAAAACATTTTCATCCCTGCTTTTGCCGGCGGATATGTTGGTTTCAAAGCCCCATTGATTTCTGAACTGAACATTTAATCCCAGCACGCCTGAACGGTCGGTATAATCATCGGCTTTTTCGTAACCAAGATAAAGCCCGCCGTAAAGCATAGTGCTTCTGATTAAGCCATCATCAAAATACCAGATGGGTCCGGTTATAGCAGTTAATGTACCTGTCCCTTTCCAGGGGACAAATCCAACCTGGTTAATTTCAAAATCATTCCCGATATATCTTGTTCGGGCAAGAGTGATCCATCTTTCACCAAAACTTGTAAACCCTGCCGAGAAAGCGTAATCACCCTTATCATTCTCAATTGATCTTGCAACCTGGTAAGCGAGCTGCCAGTCAGAAGTCCGGAAAGCGCCGTCAATGTCAATCACTCCAAAAGTATTTCCTTCGGTAATCTTTCCAACAAACAGCATTCCTATATTTGAATTACTTAGAATTGTTTTTTTAATCCTGCCAGATACGAAAGAAGCTTGCGGTTCTGTTTTATCTTCGTTATCAATCTTATAATTTGTTTTACCGGTTAATGCATAGAAACCGCCGTACTCCCAATCATCCTGTCTGCCGAAAGCTTTTGTGCCTACAATTAATGGAACCTGTGATCCGTCCGGAAGTAACTTACCAATTCTTCTTGTGTACATAAGTTCTAAAGGTTCATAGAATCCTGAACCTCTTTGTCTTCCTGCGGGCATAAAAATTTCATTACCTTCTGTGAAGAATGGTCTGCGTTCTGAAAAGTAGGATTCATATCTACTGATATTGAATGAAAAAGGATCGGCTTCGATTTGTGCAAAATCAGGATTGGCTGTCAACTGAAAAGTTAGTTGCTGTGATGGATTGAAGAATATATCCAGTCCGGCTTCAGGATCGAATTTATATTTTCCATCGTTGATATATTGTATCTTGGAAATTCCAACCGGGTAGATTTCAAGATTAAGTCCGGTTATGGTTGGTTTAAAGTCTGAGAAAACAAGTCTTCCGAACTTAGAAACTCTCTGACCTTCATTTTTTTCATACCTGCACCAATATTGATCTTCGGTTAACCACGGGATCCATCTGTCAAAATCAACTCCCCATTCGGTAAGTGTTTTATCATACTTTATAGATTTGTAAGGAATTTCCATTTCAACCACATAACCCCAGTCATAGACTTTAGCATCGGCGAACCAGATACCATCCCAGCTGAAATCGCGGTTACGCCCATCATCAAGAAGCCTCGAATCCATTTTAACACCGCTTGCAGATACAGCAAACTTATACGCAGATTGCTTATCACCAAAAGTATCAATCATAAAAGAAACAATATCGCCGCCAAACTGATCGTGCAATCCGGTTGACGTTTGGATTTTTTCTTGATCATCATAACATATCATCAGGCAATAAATTGCTTCATCTGTAGTTAAGACTTTTGCAACGGTTCTTCTTGAAACTGGCTGATCGTAATATGGAAGTAATTGAAAGAAATCATCGGTAGAATCTGCAATGCTCCAGATATAATCAATTACACCGTCAATTTTTATTTCAACATCAACTTTTTTGAGATAAAGAATTTTATTGCTGTTGGGATTTTCTGATGCGAAAGTAAATTGTGAAATGATTATTAATAATAGAAATATCTTCATAATAATTTTTCGATAATTGACCATTAAAAAATAAATAAAACATTAGAATTGATTTGTAGTATTATGATGGACGGTTAAAATAGAAATCGAATAAATAGATTTGAATATGAGGGACAAAGTGTAAACGGTAAAAAAAAAGCGCTCACAATGGAGCGCTTATAGAGCAGGTCACTAAAAAAACTCTTAGTTTTTAGGCTTTGCTTCGCTAACGATGATGTTGCGGCCTTTGAGCTCAGAACCATTTAATGCCTGGATCGCAGCAGTAGCTTCAGATTCATTTTCAAATTCAACGAATCCGAATCCTCTTGATCTGCGAGTCTCCTTGTCTGTTACAACTTTAGCGGAAAGAACGTTTCCATGCGGAGCGAAAGCTGCCTGGAGTTCTTCGTCACTAATGGACCAGGGAAGACTACCAACGAAAAGTTTAGTACTCACAAAAAGAACCTTTAATTAATTGAACAAAAATGCGTCTTTCGACGCGGTGAAAAATAAAAATTTTAACTTAAGAAACAAATTATTTTTATTAATTAAATGCCATAAAACATCTTATTTACAGGGTTTTATCTACAATTGAGACATTTTTATATGATAATTTGAATATGCCGGTTCTAAGTTGTTATAAAATTAACCTAACTAATTGCGCTTTCGGATGATTGAAAGATTGGATAAATGATTGGATGACCTTCCTGCCCCGAAGGGATCAACGACCAGCAAAGGTAGATTGATTGATTGGTTGTTTTAATGATTTATGAGGTGTTCTTTTATATCCCAAATTATCTTTATAAAAAAACTTTTACTTTAACTTACCATAGATAAGCAAGCTTTAACTTAAACCTGAATTTAAATTATTTATTTTTTCCAATAGTCAACTCAACTGCTTGTGATAAATTTTCAACGAAAGCAATTTTCAATTTCCCGGAAGATTTTATACTCTTCTCATTTCCCGATGGAATAACTGCTTTTGTAAATCCAAGTTTCTCAGCCTCCTGAATTCTTTTTTCAATATTGCCAACGCTTCTTATCTCTCCTCCTAATCCGACTTCACCAATAACAACCGTTTGATTATCTACAACCTTATCCAATAAACTTGAAGCAGTACTAACGCAAACTGCAAGATCAACTGCAGGTTCCTGAACGCGTAAACCTCCAGCCATATTTAAGAAAACATTGGCGGCAGATACTCTGATATTTGCTCTTTTTTCAAGAACAGCAAGAAGTATTGATAATCTTCTTTGATCAAATCCTGTTGATACCCTTTGCGGATAACCATAATTTGAAGGTGTAACCAAAGCCTGAACTTCAAGCAGGATTGGTCTTGTTCCTTCTATACTTGAAGTAATAACTGAACCGGGAGTCTGTTTTTCTCTTTCACTTAAAAATAATTCGCTTGGATTAGTAACCTCTCTTAATCCTTCTTCGTGCATTTCAAAAACACCGATTTCATTTGTACTTCCGAACCGGTTTTTTTGAGCACGTAATATCCTGAATGAATGATTTGATTCTCCTTCAAACTGAATTACTGTATCTACAATATGTTCAAGAAGTTTTGGTCCCGCTATCATTCCTTCTTTTGTAACATGACCTATAATGATAACACTGTAATTTTTTTTCTTCGCCTCTTCCATAAGCAAAGAAGTGCATTCGCGAATTTGTGTAATTGTTCCGGGAGAATTTTCCAGTTCGCTTCTGTACATTGTCTGAATAGAATCGATAATAACTACTGCAGGATCAAGATTATTTATTGATGCAATTATCTGTCCGAGTTCTGTTTCTGCAAGAACATAAAATTCATCTGAAGTAATTTTTAATCTAGATGAACGAAGTTTTATTTGTTTTTCTGATTCCTCACCGGTTACATATAATACTTTATCTTTAATATTTGCAGAAGCCTGCATTGCAAGGGTTGATTTACCAATTCCAGGATCACCACCAAGAAGAATAACACTTCCCGGCATAAGTCCGCCGCCAAGCACACGATCAAATTCTGTTATTCCGGTTTTTATCCTGTCTTCTTCAGTAGCAGTTATTTCGGTTATCTTGTGAAATGAAACTTTCTGCGGAACCTTAGAGGATTTTCTTCTTCCGGTTTCAACAAGCTCTTCGGTGAATGTATTCCAGTTATCGCACTCGGGACACTTACCCAGCCAGCGAACAGACTCGTAGCCGCAGCTTGAACAGATGTATTTTATTTTTGATTTTGACATAAGCGCTTTTTTACCACTAAGACACCAAGAGCACTTAGTTTCACTAAGTTTCAGGTAATTTTGCGAATTCTGCTGTTACAAGTGGAACTAAGTGGTCTTTTATATTTTCACAATGAAAGTTAATTAATAATCCTTTTGGTTTCCCTGTAAGTTTTAAATACGATAATAATTGAGCTTTGTAAACCGGAATTATAACTTCAACTGCTTTTAATTCTATTATTATCAATTCATTCACGAGTAAATCAAGTATCAGATTAGTTCCAAGATCTTTACCTTTATAAATAATTGGAATAGGAACTTGCCTCTGCACATAAAATCCATTAGAATTTAATTCATCCACAAAACAAGTCTCATATACTGATTCCAATAAACCAGGACCCAATTGTTTGTGAACTTCAATTGCACAACCAACAATTTTATATGCCAGATTATTTATATAACTTTTTGTTATTTGCATTACTAAGTGTTTCTTAGTGATCTAAGTGTCTTAGTGGTTAAGCTCCTATTACAAGAGGTTACTCACAACACTTTCAACTTTACTTAAAGCTAATGGGATCTTAGAAACATCCTTCCCCCCGGCAGTAGCAAGATGCGGACGACCGCCGCCGCCGCCACCTACAAGTTTAGCAAGTTCTCCAACAATTTTTCCCGCACTAAGATTTTTTTGCTTTATCAGATCATCTGAAACTATGGCAACGATTCCAACCTTATCTTCCAACTGTGCAATTAATACACCCACTCCGCTTGTTATTCTGTTCCTTAATTCATCACCAAATGATTTTAATTCATCCATATTATCTGCACGAACTCTTCCTTTATGAATTGTTATTCCTTTTTCCTCGGAATGAATGGAGAGTATATGACCAAGCTGTTCGAGTTTTTCTTTCATCCTGAGTTCTGCAATTTCTTTTTCAAGTTTTTTCTTTACATCCAGCAGTTCTTCAACTCTTTGTTCAGAATACCTAACAACTTCAAGCTGAGTATGAATATACTTTTCAACTCCGGCTCCGGTAACAGCTTCAATTCTTCTTACACCGCTGGCTATTGAAGCCTCACTTATAATTTTAAACAGTCCTATTTCAGATGAATTCTTAACGTGCGTGCCACCACAGAATTCCATAGTAAAATCACCAAACTGAACCACATTAACTTTATCACCGTACTTATCACCAAAGAACATTATCGCTCCCATTTTCTTTGCTTCCTCAAAAGGAGTATCGCGATGGTGGATCATAGGAAGATTTCTTCGAAGTTGTTCATTTACTATCGTTTCAATATCACGGATTTCATCAGCAGATAATTTTGAGTAATGAGAAAAATCAAATCGCAGTCTGTCGGGTCCCACATAAGAACCAGCCTGCTGAACGTGTGTTCCAAGAACCATTCTTAATGCTTTATGAAGAAAATGAGTTGCCGAATGATTTCGCATTATGTCCCAGCGACGATTTTCATCAACCCGTGCAATAAGTTCAATTCCGGGTTTTATAATTTTATTTTCATCATTTGAAATAACGTGAACTGTTTTGTTTTCTACTTTAAGGACATCAACGACGGGAAGGACATTATCGTTAATTACCAATTCTCCTGTGTCATCTATTTGTCCGCCGGCTTCAACATAAAAAGGTGTACGATCGAGAATTATCAGATCAGTGCCGCCGTCTCTTTTATATCCGGTTACTTTGGCTGAGGATTTCAATTCATCATAACCAGTGAATGCCGGCAGTGAGTTATCTTTAATGTCAAATCCCGTAAGATCGTTAAGTACAACATTAACCGAAGCAAACTTATCCTTCGATGATCCGCGTCCCCGTTCTTTTTGTTCATTCATTAACTTATTAAAGCCGTCTTCATCAAGTGCGAGTCCGATTTCACGTGCCATTACATTTGTAAGATCAACAGGGAAGCCGAATGTATCATATAACTTAAATACATCTTCACCGGGAATTACCTTTTCATTTTTGTTTTGAAGCTTCTTTACTACTTCATCAAATAATTCTATTCCGCGGTCGAGTGTGGCATTAAAACTTTCTTCTTCAGCTTTTATAACTTTCTTTACATAATCTTTCTTTTCTTTTACTTCGGGGAAGACATCACCCATTGTTTTTGCAAGAACATCAACTAACTTATAAAGAAATGGTTCCTTAAGATGCAGCTTTCTGCCGTAACGGGCAGCACGTCGTAAAATTCTTCTTAACACATAACCTCTGCCATCATTGCCGGGAACAGCACCATCTGCAATTGCAAAAGTTAATGCACGTATATGATCTGCAATAACACGCATTGGAATTCTGTCTTCTTCATTTTCATATTTTACTTTGCTCAGTTTCACTACTTCATTTATAAGCGGAGTGAAAACATCTGTATCGTAGTTAGAGTTTTTCTTCTGAAGTACTGCGCATACACGTTCGAAGCCCATTCCCGTATCAACGTGTTTTGCCGGAAGTTCGTGAAGCTTGGCGGATTCATCCCTGTTATACTGAATGAAAACCAGATTCCATATTTCAATACATTCCGGTACTCCGGCGTTCACAAAAACAGGATTATCATAATCATCGCTAACGTTGATGTGAATTTCTGAACAGGGACCGCACGGACCGGTTTCTCCCATTTCCCAAAAATTATCTTTCTCAGCAAACTTTAAAATGTGTTTCGGGTTTATATCAGTCTTTGTTTTCCATAGTTCAAAAGCTTCATCGTCATCTTTATAAACTGTTGCCCACAATCTTTCTTTAGGAAGCTTCCAGACTTCGGTTAATAATTCCCACGCCCATTCAATTGCTTCGGCTTTATAATAATCACCAAATGACCAGTTGCCGAGCATTTCAAAAAAAGTATGATGATATGTATCGTGTCCTACTTCTTCCAGATCATTATGCTTGCCTGAAACACGGATACATTTTTGCGTATCCGCTGCACGTTTATACTCTCTTGAACCTTGTCCGAGAAAAACATCCTTAAACTGATTCATTCCTGCATTGGTGAACAACAAGGTAGGATCATCAAACGGAACAACCGGTGCAGATTGAACTATTTTATGTTCTTTGCTCTTAAAAAAATCTAAAAATTGCTGTCTTATTTCCTGTGAAGTCATTTTTATCTGTTTTATTTATATTACAATTTTCAAATATAATCTGAGGATCCGTACGTGTCATTTCGAACGAAGAGAGAAATCTTGTTCCTTTATTCATTAGGGCCGAAATGATGGTAACTATGGCTCAGCAAATCATCTTCGAATATGAGTTGAATTTATTAAGTGTGCAAAGATAAAAAAACGCTTGTTAAGCCTGAAATTGAGAAATTGATTTGTAATAAACATTCAGGGAGGAACAGGCCATCAGACTTTGGCAATGTGCTGAGGCGTGTTTACTGTAACGAAAAGGTTCGTGACAGCAACAAAAAGGCGACTCGTTAGAATCGCCTTAGATTATTTTTCATAACTCCCTTCCCCTTGGGGGAAGGGCCGGGGATGGGGCTTACTTATCCAGTATCATTTCAATCTCATCCATAATATCATTCATCTGCTTCATTGCAAGTTCAAATGGTTCAGAACTTAGCGGATCAATTCCTGCTTCCCTAACAAGATCAACAGGAAATTTTGAACTTCCTCCTTTAAGTATTTTATAATAATTGTCTATCGCAGTTTGTCCTTCATTGAGCACCTTTTCTGAAAATGCAATTGCATATATGAGCGATGTTGAATACTGATAAACATAATAAGTGTAATTTAAAAAGTGAGGAATATATGCCCATTCATAGGCAATGTATGGATCAACAACACAATGACCTGCATCGTGCCCATAGTATTTCTTAACTAATTCATAATAGATTTTGCTCAGTTCATCGCCTGTTAATGGCTGTCCGGCTTCAATGCGTTTATGAATTTCCAGTTCAAATTCTGCAAATGATGTCTGCCGGAAAATTGTGGTTCTGAGTAATTCCAGGTAACTGCCGAGCAGGAATAGCTTTTCCTCATCGTTCTGTGCTTTTGCGACCATATACTTATTCAGAAAACTTTCATTCATAGTTGATGCAATTTCTGCAACAAAAATGGAATAGCCCGCAGTCGGATATGGCTGATGCTTGTTAGAAAAATAACTGTGCATTGTATGTCCAAGTTCATGCGCCAGCGTAGTAAGTGATTCATAATCATCATT
The DNA here is from genome assembly GCA_035463895.1 of Ignavibacteriaceae bacterium. Taxonomy (GTDB): domain Bacteria; phylum Bacteroidota; class Ignavibacteria; order Ignavibacteriales; family Ignavibacteriaceae; genus JAGXRK01. The sequence goes on from DATHSU010000118.1 coordinate 14,786, forward strand.
CCAGTTCATCAGTATAAAAGGATGCACATCATAAGCTCCGCCGGTAGAATATGCTCCGCTTCTTTTTCCAACATTCGGATAATAATCAATCCACCTGTCGTTGAAAGCTCTTTGAACTGTATTTACATATTCATCACCCATCGGACTCAACGCAGTAAGGATATGTTTTTGTCCTTCTTCGAGAGGGAATTCCAGTTTAACCTGTTTAACTATTGACGTATAAAGATCGTAGTAATGAAGTTTATCAACACCGAGCATTCTTTTTTTCAGATCGAGAAAGCGGTGAAGGGTTGGAAGCGATTTGTTAATATTTTCTACAAGAGATTCATAAACAGATGTCGGAATATTATTACCACTTAAAGCATACTCCAGTGATGAATTATAATTTCTGTTCTTTGCAAATATAAAATCGTTTTTCACCTTGCCTGTAAGCACTTCGCCCAAAGTACTTTTATAATTACCATGATTTTCAAAAAAAGCTTTAAATACTTTTTCCCGGTCTTCTCTCACACTGGTTGATCTGTACCTGGTAAAAGCCGAAGCATTTAGCTCAACTTCTTCACCGGTTGAAAGTGTAATTTTAGGATTGGGCATTTCGGTGTTAGTAAAGATATTATAAACGCTTGAGGGTGTTCCGGTTGATAAACCAAAACTTGCAAGAATTTTTTCTTCGGATTCACTTAAAGTATGCTTTCTTAATCTTTGGATATTATCAATGTACATCCTGTATTCTTTCAGTTCCGGCTTTTCAGCAAAAAACTTATCAATTTTTTCTTTCGGGATTTCAAGAATTTCCGGTCGTACGAAGGCTACGGTCTCACTAAACTTAGTTCCAAGATTCGAAACCTGCTGCGTTAAAGCCTGATTATCAGAAATCCGTATATCCTCATCACTCAGTCTGTAAGCATAAGTAGCTGCTTTGCTGTAATCTTTTGCAATGCTGAAATATGTATTCAATGCATCATAAAGTGTATTACTGCTTTCACCAAGCTTACCCTGGTATTTAGGCAGCTCAAGAATTCTTTCTGATATGCTGGTCATTTCTTTATTCCAGGAATCAATACCTGAATAAAGGTCTGCAAGATTCCATTTATTATTATCGGGTATTTCACTTCGCTCTTTGGTTTGTGAGAATATTTGAGAATTGACTACAAAAAGTATCGCAGTAACTAAAAGCAAAAATTGTTTCATAACTCCACCTGTAAAAAATATTGAATATGTTTAACAAAATTAATGAGAAGATTATGTAATAATTCAAAGATTATGATTGGCGGTTGTATATTTATTTGAAGATGGTCATATGATTAATAACTTATAATAGTACTGATTAGATTTAACATTATAATTATATTTAAGTCAGTAAAAACTATTTCACAAACCACAACAGTTAACAAAGGAATAATGATATGAATAAACTGATTAAATTAGCAGCTATTTTAATGGCTGTGTTTCTGATTATCGGATGTTCTGAAAGGCCTTCTGATGAAGAAATAAGCGCAACGGAGGAAATAAAAATGCTTCAGGATAAAATAAACAAATTCGTTCCGGTTGAAATTCAATACAATAAAGACCTTCTTGATGACAGAGAAAAGGCTGTTCTTGAAAATCTCTATAAAGCATCTAAAATAATTGATGAGTTGTTTCTTGAACAGGTCTACTCAAAAAATCTGGAAATAAGAAGCGAACTTCTTGCAAAAATAGAAACCGAAACCGATCCTGATCTAAAAAACAAATTAGAACATCAACTTGAACTCTTTAATATTATGTTCGGACCGTTCGACAGGCTTGAAAATGATAATCCGTTTATGGGTGATAGCGAAAAACCATTGGGTGCAAATTATTATCCCGAAGATATGACAAAGGAAGAGTTTGAAAACTGGATTAAAGCTAATCCCGCAGATGAAAAATCATTTACAAATGAATTTACTGTGATAAGAAGAGCTGGCGATGCTTTAAAAGCTATTCCCTACAACGAGTATTATAAAGATAAACTGACTGAAATATCGATGCTGTTAAAAGAAGCCGCTTCTTATGCAGATAATGCTTCACTTAAAAAATATCTTAACTCCAGAGCAGATGCATTTTTAAGTAATGATTATTATCAAAGTGATATGGATTGGATGGACTTAAAAGATCACAAAATTGAAGTAGTAATTGGTCCTTACGAAGTTTATGAAGATGGACTATTCAATTACAAAGCTGCGTTCGAAAGTTTTGTAACGATAAAAGACCCTGAAGAAACAAAAAAGCTTGAAGTGTTTGAAAACTATCTGGATGAGATTGAAAATAATCTGCCACTGCCAGATGAACATAAAAACTATCAGCGCGGAAGCGAATCTCCTATGGTTGTAACAAATGTTGTGTTTACAGCCGGAGATACGAAAGCTGGAGTTCAGACCCTTGCATTCAATCTCCCAAATGATGAAAGAGTACGTCAGGCTAAAGGTTCAAAAAAAGTAATGCTTAAGAATATTCACGAATCAAAATTCGAAAAACTTTTAAAGCCGATTGCAGAAATGGTTCTTGAGGAATCAGATTTACAATACGTAACATTTGACGCATTTTTTAACCATACCTTGATGCATGAAATGTCTCATGGGGTAGGACCAGGTTTTATTAAAGTTGAGGGACGTAATACAGAAGTAAAAAAAGAATTGAAAGAAACCTACTCAACTCTGGAAGAATGTAAGGCAGATATACTCGGTATGTATAATAATATGTTTATGATTGAGAAAGGTGTTTATCCAAGAGAAATAGAAAAAGATGTCTGGATAACCTTTCTAGCAGGAGCTTTCCGTTCAATGCGGTTCGGAATAACCTCAGCTCATGGCGGTGGTAATTCTATCATTTATAATTACTTTCTTGAAAAAGGCGCTTATGAATATGATGCCAAAGCACATAAAGTAAAAGTAAATTTTGAAAAAATATTTCCAACATTAGAGGAGCTTGCAACAAAAGTATTGATGATACAGGCGAAGGGAGATTACGATGGGGCGAAAGCATTAATGGAGAAGTATGCTGTTAATTCTCCATCAATTGAAGCATTAAGAAACAAGCTTGCAGTACTGCCTGTGGATATTAAACCGGTGTTTGAGATAGAGAAATAGATAGAGC
>DATHSU010000119.1:0-9905 GCA_035463895.1 Ignavibacteriaceae bacterium
TCGACTTCAAAACTTCAAAGTTCGAGCTTGTTGAAAAAGCATACTTCGGTGATAATCCCAATCCGTTCGAGCCTCAGTACGACTAATGCTGATCGGTTACTTCTGCCTCCCAATCAAAAAATAATCATCACTTAATAAAGCCGGAGTAATACTCATAACCTGACGCTCCGGCTTTTAAGTTTTTCATCCCCACCAGCTTGTGTTCATACACTAATTTATTTATGTTAATTGAAAGAATATTTGAACAATTGTCAAATATTAACTGTTGCGTAATTATTATTTTTTCAGAAGTTATTGCGCAATGCGGGAAATAAATAGTTAACGGTCATTAGAAAAAAATGAATAAATAAATAACAATAACTAAAAAGAAAAACACGATGAAACAGACAAAAAATTTACTCGGGGGAATTTTGGTCATGGCACTCTCTGGTGGGATGCTACCTTGTACCGCGCAAGTTCCCACAGATGAAAAACATGTGATACAATACTCAGAGACTGACTCCCTTAAAACATATGTAACAGTGATGTCTTGGGAGCACAAACGTGAGCTTTACATTGCGGATGGAATGTCTGAAGCTAAGGCGGATTCGATAATTTCGGCTGGTATAGCGGAGATTGCATCCCTGGATCGCACTGCCGGTGATGACCGCATCGGTGTTCAAGCCCCACCATTCAAGTTTGACGGATGGATCAATACTGAGCCGCTTACTCTAGAAGACCTAAAGGGAAAAGTCGTTCTGGTTCGTTGGTGGACGGAAACCTGTCCCTACTGCGCAAGTAGCGCCCCTGCGCTACGCAAACTGCATGAAGAATATGTAGACAAAGGCCTCACGATAGTGGGTGTTTATCATCCCAAGGCTGGAAGGAATGACCCACTGGATGTACAGCGCGTACAGCGTGCAGTTGAAACTAGGGAGTTTAAATTTCCTATAGGGATCGACTGGGATTGGCGCAATGGAACTTTAAAGGAATGGTGGCTTACGGGACCTGAACGAGATTTTACTTCGGTAACGTTCATTCTAGACAAGTCCGGAGTAATAAAATTCATCCATCCGGGTATGGAATATCACGATGACAACGGCTCCGAGCAGCACGCGATGTGCGTGAATGACATGGGACGGATTCGCGCTGCAATTGAGCGGCTAATCGCTGAGTAAATCAAATGCGGTGACCCCGATGGACCTTGGTTGATCTTTTTTGTATATCAAATTTGTATTATGTCCGACATCGGTGACGGATTTCGCAAAACTTGCGCCTGAGATTCTTGGTGGAATAACCATGTCTGTTGGAACATGCATACTCCTGCGGGTTATTAAATAAGGTTAAACATTGACTGCGTGAATAATCTTTTTTCAAAGGCTATTGCGCAATGCGAGGAATAAATAGTTATGAATTAATTGAATCAAACAGGAATGGACATAGTATTTAATATATTTTTGACAATGCACATCATTGGTGGTGCGTCTGGTTTGCTGACCGGTATTTTGAATATGATTGCCAAAAAAGGTGACTTAAAACATAAAGTTATCGGAAAGGTATTTTCTGTTTCTATGCTCACAGCCGGTCTTACTTCTCTGATTTTATCAGTTCTAAACCCAAGTCAATTTATGTTTATGGTTGGTGTTTTTACTGTATATATGGTTGGAACAGGACATCGCTACCTGTACTTAAAAATGCTCAATAAAAATCAAAAACCTAAAATTATCGACTGGACATTGACCTTTGCAATGTTACTAGCAGGGGTTTGGTTCATAGTACTTGGAACGCTGAATTTACTGAAAGCGAACTTCTTTGGTCTTGTCTTCATAACATTTGGCTTTTTAGGTCTGCTTTTTGTCAGCCACGACTATAAAAATTACAGAGGAAAATCAGACATTTTGAATTATTGGCTTTCTGAACATTTACAGCGAATGGTAGGCGGATTTATAGCCTCATCAACCGCTTTTTTAGTCGTAAATGCAAAGTATTTACCTGAATTTATTCCTGTTATAGTGTTTTGGCTCTTACCGACAACGATATTTACACCACTGATTATTATGTGGGCTACAAAGTATGAAGTTAAAAAGAAAAAAATCGCGCAGTAATAATCTGTATGATGTTCATAGTGGCTAAACTCCACCACACTGCAGATACAAACCCTTCACCTCACCAGCTTGAGTTCATAATCTAATTTATTTATGTTTCTTGTAGGAATATTTGAACGATTGTTCAATTATTAGCTTTTGCGTGAATAATCTTTTTTCAGGGGTTTTTGCGCAATGCGGGAAATAAATAGTTAGCGGGCAGGTTTAAAAACAAAGACGGTCTTCGAAATCCAACGGGCTGACCACCCAATGTGACAAAAAGACAAATAAAATAATGGAGTCCAGAAAACACTAAAAAAGGCGCGAAACCGAAACTCAATACGGTTAAGAATTTAAAAGGAGAACTTTATGAAAATTATAAAATTTATAACTATTGGCCTTCTAATTGCAGGAGCAATTTTCGCTTCAGGATGCAAAAAAGAAGATAATCTTATTAATCCAAACAATGAAGAACTCATTGAAATGTGGAATATTACCAATGATGGAGGGGATATACCTTGGGGTATTGCTATGAGCAGTGACGGAATCATTTACATATCTGAACTATCAGGAAGCAGAATAAAAAAATTTACATCTACGGGAACATTGATTAAAAACTGGGGAACCTTCGGAAATAATAATGGAGAGTTTTGGTGGCCAAAAGATATAACGCTTGACAGGAATAATAACATATACGTAGCAGATGAGAAAAATCATAGAATACAAAAATTTGATTCATCGGGCACTTATATAGCTCAATGGGAAGTGGATTTTGCAGGAACTATTTCTGCTGATTTTGAAAATGATTGGATTTATACGATAAACCAATTAAACGTATTGCAAAAATTTGATTTGTCTGGTAATTTGATAACACATTGGGGTGGAACTGGGTCCGGAGATGGGCAACTTATGTTAAGTAATCAAGATAACCCAGCCAGTCAAGGCCCCAATGGTCAAATGGTTGTTAGTAAAACAGGAAACATTTTTGTGGTGGATAATATGAACTTCAGAGTACAAATGTTTTCATCGTCTGGAACATTCATCACTAAGTGGGGTAGTCAAGGAAACGGAGCTGGCCAATTTCTTTATCCTAGCGGGATTGCCATTGATAACGAAAACGATTTCATTTATGTATCGGATAACAATAAACAATTTGGAGGCTCTGGTAATATTGCACGGATACAAAAATTTGATTTATCAGGCAACTTTATTAAACAGTGGATTTTGTCAGACCTTCCTGATCAAGAAATTGGAAGACTTGCTGTTGACGAAGCAGGAAATGTTCTTTCAATACAAGGTTCTCGTTTAGTTAAATATGCTTTTAAATAATTGATTTTTCTCAACATAATGTTATAAGAAAATATGATTGATTGATATCATATTTAATCTTGACGAAAACCATCCTATAACATCGCAACAGCCAATGGCGGGTGAAGTGTTTGCTTTAAGCCTTTTACCACGCATCAAATTTTTCAACGGAGGATAAGTACATGTCCCGCAAACCGTTCACATCACCGGCTTGTCATACAATTGTCTTATCCAATAATTTCAATCACATCTTACTGGATATAAAATCATAACTTCTTCTCATCATTTTTTAAGTAATTTCAATTAAGGATATAATAATTATTGACCTATTATAATTATTGACCTATTTTGATAATCTATCTTTACTTAATTTTTTATTATGAAAAATAAAAGACTTATCCTCATTCTGTTAACAGTAGTATTCCTGTTGCTTATTCCGTTTATCGCGATGCAATTAACAAATGGGGTCAATTGGTCTGTCTTTGATTTTGTTGTAATGGGTATATTATTACTTGGTACCGGATTATTAATGGAATTGGTATTCAGAAAAGTTACCATAGTCAGTCACAGAATTGTTCTCATTTTAACTATCCTGTTCATTTATTTGCTGATCTGGGCTGAACTAGCAGTCGGAATTTTCGGAACACCTTTCGCCGGGTCCTAGCAGTCAAGTCTGATAAAACACTAAAAATACCGACCGGTCTGACCCCACCATCTTGAGTTCATATTCTAAGTTATTTATGTTTCTTGCAGGAATATTTGAACGATTGTTCAATTATTAGCTGTTGCGTGAATAATCTTTTTTTTGAGGTTATTGCGTGATGCCGGAAATAACTAGTTGGCGGTCATTATAAAGAGACAACGAAATAGAGATTATTAACTAAATAATGGAGAAAAAAGATGCAGAAAATTTTGATTATCATCAATGACGCACCCTATGGGACTGAGAAAGCATACAACGCTTTAAGAATGGCTATGACACTTCAAAAAGAACACGGTGACAATGTGGAAATAAAAATTTTCCTACTTGCAGACGCTGTTTTTTGTGGTTTGCCGAATCAGAATACACCAAATGGTTATTACAACATTGAAAGAATGTTAAAAGTTGTAATTAGAAATGGTGGAGAAGTTAAAAGTTGTGGCGGATGTTCAGAAGCACGTGGAATTGACAAAATTCCTTTTATTGAAGGAGTGAATTTAAGTAATATGAAAGAATTTGCTCAATGGACTGTTGAGTGCAACAAAGTTTTAACATTCTAAAAATGAAAGACAATCCATTTGACATATTCATTGACGAATACGAAAATTGGTTTAAGGAGAATGAACTAGTCTTTCAATCAGAATTGCTTGCATTAAAACAAGTTATTCCGGTTGGAAAAGAAGGGGTTGAGATTGGGATTGGAAGCGGAATATTTGCAGAGAAGTTGAACATAAAATTTGGCATTGACCCATCAGAGAAAATGTTGAATTATGCTACACAAAGAAATTTGACAGTAAAAAAAGGTTTCGCTGAAAATTTACCATATCCTGATAAAAGTTTTGACTTTGTTACTTTCATAACTTCTATTTGCTTTGTTGATAATCCGGAAAAAGCACTTAAAGAAGCACATCGGATTATCAAAGACAAAGGTAATTTAATTATTGCATTTATCGACAAAGAAAGTTCGTTAGGTAAATCTCTTGAACTGGAAAAGGAAGACAGCAAGTTTTATAGACACGCCAAATTTTATTCAGTCAGTGAATTGACTTCAATGATTATAAATAACCATTTTGAAATAACCGAAATTATACAAACACTTACAGAAATGAAATTGAAATTTCCCGAAAACCCAATGAAAGGACACGGAAAAGGTAGTTTCGTTGTGATTAAAGGGAGAAAGAAATAAAATGCTGGTAACAAAGGCTAAATACAATAAGGGTTTCAGTGGTAATTCAAGCATTCTGCCACGCATAAAATTATGTGTCGGTAGACAGGAAAGTAGCCAGTAATCCCTTACTACACATAGCCTCAACCGTTATGCGCAATAGTAAAACGAAAAACTAAACCGAGGTAAATATGAAAACAATAAGCATTCTGACTATCATTCTGGGACTTGGACTTCTGACTAATTGTGAACAAAAGCAGGGCGACCCAGAAATCTTAAAAAAAATCCTGACTAACTATTTTGATGGAATCAAAACTCAGGACTTAGAGAAACTAAATTCTCTAACTACAAGCGACTTTGTCCTTTTTGAAGACGGAAAAATTTGGACAAATGACAGTCTTGTCACAATAAATGAAAAATTTAATTCATTTAAAGGTGACTGGAAATTTGACAATATTAAAGTAAATATGGATGAATCAAGCGGTGACATAGTTTATTTCAATCACGGGGATTTTGTATTTAATGACACAATAAAAATTAAAATTGACTTTCTGGAAAGCGCGACTTTTAGAAAAGTTGACGGAAAATGGAAAATGAATTTTCTCCATTCGACAGTTAAGAAATAATGCTACTGTAAACATCAGCGCACATAACTTGTGGCGAATGAATAGAGGAATTCAAGGCTTTGTGCATTTAAGTAGGTTTGTTGCAATCAGGCAAGAAAGTATTTCTAAAGCCCGCCTGCTAATAGCCTAACTCTCACCTCATCCACCTAAGCGGACTCTCCCTTTTCAAAACCACGCAGGTATCCAGATGTATAAACTTGTCTTTATAAAAACCAAGTCCCATATTATATGCTTCGGCTTTTGAGTTTTTCATCTCCACCAGCTTGAGTTCATATTCTAATTTATTTATGTTTCTTGCAGGAATATTTGAACGATTGATCGGGATATTAGCTGTTGCGTGAATAATCTTTCTTCAGAGGTTATTGCGTGATGCTTAAAGAATTATCTTAGCATTCATTATAAACAATCAATAAATAATATGAAAGCATTATTAATTTTATTGTGTGGTCTATTCATTAGTAACAGCACATTTGGTCAATCCGATGATATCCCACCTCAAACAAAAATAATGACTCTGGGTGTCTTTCATTTTGCATATCCCAATCTAGATGCAGTTAAAACTGACGACAAAGACAAAATATCTGTTCTTGAAGAACCATATCAGTCCGAAATCATTGCAATTTCAGTTGCCATTTCTGACTTTAACCCGACTATCATTGCAGTAGAATGGACTCCCGACAACCAGCCTGTAATCGACTCTCTTTACTTACAATACAAAGCAGATAGATTTGTCCTGGGGAAAAATGAAATTCATCAATTAGGATTCAGGATTGGCAAGCACTTGAATCTGGACAAGATCTACTGCGTTGATGATTGGGGAAGACATTATGAAAATATAGAAGCAATTTTTAATGATAGTGTAAGGTTATCAAAATTTGAAGATTATTATTTGCATTCAAGAGATACAATTTATGGGCTTTCTGTTTCCGCAGGTAAAGTAACTAGTATAATAGATGAATTGTATAAGATAAACCGACCAGAGTATATAAAGGAAAGATTATCCGGTTATTTATTACATCCTTTCAAATACGAAGAACAGCCGGGCGATTTTACAGGCGTGGATTTCGAATCAGGCAGATGGTATAACAGAAATCTTAGAATATTTCGCAATATTCAAAGAATTCCGTACAATAGTGAAGATAGAATTTTATTGATTATAGGCAGTGAACATCTGAATCTGTTAAATCTGTTTTTTGATACATCCCGGGAATTTGAACTTGTTTCACCTTTACCATATTTAGAAAAAGCAAGACTAAAGTGAAAAATGTGTGCTAACATCGTGTATAAGTAGTGATGGGGGTTGTAATATATATTAGCTCTCTGCCTCGCATCAAGGTCATTGGATTTTAGGAAAGCACAATTTAATCCGCTACTACAAATACACTTAAACGTTACAGCTCCCCACTCACCTCACCGGCTTATCATACAACCTCTAGAGCTAGTTCCCTGATCGGCTAACTGAAATCCTTAAATATTACACCTCTGCTTGTAGTGATAGTTTATTTTTATAATTATTAATTCTCAAATTCTTGAAGCTTAAGTAGTCTTTGAATAATTTATGCTAGTTATTTAAGTCAATTTGAGAATGGAGATTTAATATGTATAACAAACTAGTAACCAACATTAAACCACTGGGATTTACTTGGGAAACCAAAGACCCATTTTTATTCTGCGTCCATCATCTTGATAATTATCCTAAAGGTAATGATCAATTAGGGCCTGATGTTTCATTAAAAGGCAGAAACCTTGGTCAGGATTTTACAACTAAAGACGGCTGGAGAATGTATCACGGAGAAACCGTTCCAGGCTTCCCGGCACACCCCCACAGAGGTTTTGAAACCGTAACGGTTGTGTTAAATGGTTTTGTTGATCACTCTGATTCGCACGGGGCTGCAGGTAGGTATGGTAACGGAGATGTTCAATGGATGACAGCCGGATCAGGACTGCAGCATTCTGAAATGTTTCCGCTTCTGGATAAAAAGAACCCTAATCAACTAGAACTATTTCAGATTTGGTTAAATCTTCCTAAAGCAAAGAAGTTTGCACAGCCTTATTTTTCAATGCTCTGGGCAGAAGATATACCCGTTGTCAAAGTTAAAGATGAAAATGGAAAACAAACAGAAGTAACAGTCATTGCAGGCAAAGTAGCTGAAGTATCAGCCCCGAATCCCTCCCCCGATTCCTGGGCAAATGATCCGACGAATGAAGTTGGAATCTGGTTAATCAAGATGGAAGCAAATGCTCAGTGGACTATTCCAGCCGCATCGCTTGAAGTAAACAGGTCGCTTTATTTTTATAGAGGTACGAGCATCAACATCACCGGGATCAAAATAGAGAATTATCATTCAGTTGATCTGCTTGCAGAGCAGGAAGTAATTATTGAAAATAGTGACAAAGATGCTTATCTGCTTTTACTGCAGGGACAGCCAATTACTGAGCAGGTGGTTCAGCATGGTCCATTTGTAATGAATAGTGCCGCGGAGATACAGGAAGCATTTAACGATTATCGTAAAACACAGTTTGGCGGCTGGCCCTGGTCAAGATATGATAATGTTCACTCACCGGAAAGAGGTAGGTTTGCTAAGTACGCTGATGGCAGAGAGGAGATTAAGTAAATCTTATTATTATTACATTTATAATATTTAAGCATTTATATTAATAAATAAAAAGAACCTATATTATGTCAATACTTGAAATTAAGGTAGCCCTACAGATTCAAATGCCAGTCCGGGAAGTTTTCGAAGCTATTGCTGATCCTGCTAAAATGAGTAATTATTTTATTTCAAAAAGTTCGGGCAGGATGGAATCAGGTAAAGAGCTTATCTGGAAATTTCCTGAATTTGAAGAAGAGTTTCCTGTTCGGGTAGATAAGGTTGATAAAAACAAATATATATCATTCTATTGGGATACAGACGGCAATGAACTTCTTGTTGAAATTAATCTTACGCCCAGTGATTATGAATCTACTATTGTAACTGTAACCGAAAAGAGTATGGAAAATAATGATGCCGGTATTAAGTGGCTGAAAGGAAACACGGAAGGCTGGGCAAATTTTCTCGCCTGTCTTAAAGCTTATCTTGAGTATGGAATTAATCTAAGAAAAGGTGGATTTGATTATCTAAAAAAATGATCTGCCCAGTTATGAACTCGTTATATTTTTACTCTACTCAATAATTCCAAACTGCTTTTATCATATACTTCTTAGCAGTCTTGGGTCTCATAAAAGTTTCATTAATGGGTACAAGATGGTACCACCTGACACCATGTAAGAGGGTGCCCAAATGCGAAAATAGCCTGAAAGCGAGGGGGGGTCATTTCAAGCCATTTTTCTTGTGCGGAGAAACAGGGAGTCGTGGGTACATTAAAAACATTTATAAAACGGCTCGAAAATAAAGATTCTTCAGATAGACTCTCCCAAAAAGTCGCCAAGTTCTTCACTCGATTGCTAAAAGTACATAATTAGCTTTAATATTTTATAAAAGAATTAAAGCAATTCTTTTCAAGTTTTCTAAAATACAAAACTGTGTTGTTGAGTATTTCATTGTTTAAGAGAAGATTTATATTACCAAAGCCGTAGCAGGATCGAAGAAATAAATTTTTTCTGAATCAATTTTTATTTTAAATGTTTCTCCTGCTTTCAGAAATTTATTTGCAGTAAACCTTGCTGTTAGCTGCACCCCATTTAATTTAAAATATAATATGGTTTCATTACCCAATTGTTCAACTACTTCTGCAACTATATTAATTCCAATGTCGTCCTTTGATAAAATGAAATGCTCCGGTCTGATTCCTAAATGAATGTTTTTGTTAACAAGGGGATGCAGCAAAACTTCAGTTTTTTTGTTGACGAGTATTTTGTAGTTGTCTGTAATCTTAATATATATAGCTTGATCTTCCTCTAACACCTTACCATCAATAAAATTCATAGCCGGACTACCAATGAATCCTGCCACAAATTTATTTAAAGGATTATTATAAAGATTAAGCGGAGTATCAATCTGCTGGACTATTCCATCTTTCAAAATTACTATTCTATCACCCAT
>DATHSU010000120.1:0-2242 GCA_035463895.1 Ignavibacteriaceae bacterium
TCAATTCTCCTTCGCGTAAAAATGTTCCATCCTTCAGGTCATTCTTTGCAAACAGCACAACACCGCTAGCCTCTGAAATATGGTTGAGCGATCGAGGCGATTCAATCACTCCGCTTCCTTCAATTTCAATTGACATATTACTAAAAGTTACTGGCTGCGTTTCAACTAATCTGACTTCTTCGGGTAATGATCTTTTATTACTATGCTTTTCCGTTGAACCAAGTGTCATCATCGCAACAAAACCGATTACTATAATGGTAAGTGCAGAGCCTGTTTTATATAATGTTTGCTTGTTCAGTTTCATATTTTTATCCTCGAAAATTTTTTATTACAGTTTCTAATTAGGACAATAAAATTTCTTTTGAGTTACAGGAATTAAGAAGTCTTATACTTATTTGTACGAAAAGTATGCGATTATGAGGCGGATATGAACAAATTTGTGTTAATCGGCAAATATTAGGTATAGAAAGCTAATATGCCATATATAATGTGATTGAATAAAATTCTGTTTGTTAAATAGTTTGAATCGATGTACAGTTTTATAAAAAGCCGGTTTTGGACTGCCGGAATATCAGGAAAAGAGATTTGTTATTTTCTGACTGTTAAGGGGTTTTTCAATATATTTTTTTACAAGTTTATAGCTTTCTGCTTTTCTATAATCAGCAGAATCGATTGATGAAGTTAAGATGTAAACGGCTATTTCTTTCCCCATCTTCTGGAAATGATCTAAAAAATCCCATCCGTTCATTCCGGGCATATTAATGTCCAGCAATATCAGATCAGGTGTAAAATCATTTTTGATTCTTTCAAGAGCTTTGCCGGCATCAATATCTTCGGTAATCAGGGCTTCCGGCAGAATACGCGTAATCAATTTCCTGTTTATCAAATTGTTCAGCGGATCATCATCTATAAGATGTATTTGTTTATTGCTCATCTTTTCCCTCGTCATTTGTTTCCAGAAAAGAGTTAGACACCCTTATAAGATGATCAAGCTCTTCTGCCTGTTCAGATATCTTTACAAGTGTCGATTTATTTTCTTCATTAATATTCTTTTCTATCTCAATTAATTGTATAAGTCCCAATATATTTGCCACGGGTTTTCTTAAGTTGTGTGAAGTAATATAAGCGACTTCTCTCAATTGTTCATTTTGTTCCTGTAATATTTTACTCTTATTCAGCAAATCCTCCCGGGAACCTGAGAGTTGCTTGAGTAAATCATTTTGCTTGTCGCTTTCCCTTTTAATCAGAAAATATAATAGAATGCCCGTAACCAGTATGAAAAACCACCCTTTATATCTTTCAAGGGTAACAATTACTTCAGATTGTTCTGAAAAGCTGTATACTATATTGCCGGAAAATAGTATCCATACGAACCCCAATACAAAGTATATCAGGGTAATTTTAATTTCCGGTTGTCTGTTTTTATAGTTTTTCATTTAATGATATGGTTATAAACAGGTTTATTTGCAATAATAGTGCCTAATATGGTATTAAACCGTTATAGTTTGAATAAATACTTTCGTTTGCTCATTTTTAGTATAGTTATTAAAGTTTACAAATAATAAACCAATTTTCTGTCTTATGATAAAGCACATTGTCTTCTGGCGACTGAATGAAAACGCCTACGGAAACAACAAACAAACAAATGCACAACTTCTGAAAGAAAAACTTCTTGCAATGACAGGTAAAGTTGAAGGTCTGCTGAAAATCGAAGTCGGCTTTGATTTCAGTAATGAAAAAGACTCCTGCGATGTTGTTCTTTACTCGGAGTTTAAAAGTAAAGAATCGCTGCGTGAATACCAGGTTCATCCGGATCATGAAGAAATAAAAAAATGGCTAAGCGAAGTAAGATACGAAAGACGCGTTGTGGATTATGAATTTTAATTTGGTTTATCGCCGTTTATAAAGGATCTTTTAAATGAAAAATATTGATGACTATGGATAAATTAACTCTACAATCAAAAATTGAATCGGCGTTCAGGCAACAAGTTCAAAATGATAAAAAAGTTAAAAATGCTTATTTGCTTGTCCACTCAGAAAAATCAGGAATTCATTTAAATATTGCTGAAGGTAAAACAGATGGCTTCGATGCTCATCCTCAGCAGCCGAATCATCTGGCAAGTGTTGGAAAATTATTCACTGCTGTTCTCATTGGAATTTTATACGACAAGGGTAATTTGTCCTTTGATGATAAAATATCAAAATATCTTGATAAAGAATTGATGAACAAGCTTCATGATTA
>DATHSU010000121.1:0-23295 GCA_035463895.1 Ignavibacteriaceae bacterium
ATCATCTGGAAGAACCACAAGAAAAGAAAATGAACGTTTGAAGGCTTTAGAAAAAGAAATTTCTTCAGTTATGCTGTGTTTAACTTTTTTGTTAATTAAGAACTTTGCTGTTTTTTCTTTAATAAATTCAATCATTCTGCATTTATTCTTTCAGCAGTTTTAAAAACTCATTTTCATCAATTAATTTAACGTCTAGATCTTTTGCTTTAATTAGTTTTGAACCTGCATTTTCACCATACACCACATAATCTGTTTTTTTACTGACGCTGGAACTTATTTTTCCTCCAAGTGCTATGATTTTTTCACCAGCTTCATCCCTTGAAAACGAAGTTAAAGTTCCGGTAAGAACTACTGTTTTTCCGGTAAGTAAACTATTCTTTATTTTTCTTTTTTCAGATGAAAAAATCAGTCCTTCTGTTTTAAGTTTTTCTATTATTTCAAGATTATGCTTTTGTGAAAAGAACTGTTTTAAACTTTTACTGATACTTGGCCCGATTTCGTGAATTTCAGATATTTGATCCTCTGTCGCCGAAATAATTTTATCAATTGCACCAAAATGATCTGTAAGCTTTTTTGCGGCACCAGCACCGACATATCTTATTCCCAATGCAAATAACACTTTATGAAAGGGCTGTGATTTACTTTTTTCTATTGAATTCAGAAGATTATCAACGCTTTTTTCACCAAGCCGTTCTATTTGTATTAATTCATTTCTTCTTTTTTTGAGTTCATAAATGTCGGTGAAAGTTTTAAGAAATCCATTCTCAACAAACAGATCAATCAATGCTTCGCCGAGGCCTTCAATATCCATTGCTCCGCGTGAAGCAAAATGAATAAGTCTGCCCCTTATCTGTGCCGGACACTCAGGGTTTTCACAATAAAGAGCAACTTCATTTTCCAATTT
The DNA here is from genome assembly GCA_035463895.1 of Ignavibacteriaceae bacterium. Lineage (GTDB taxonomy): Bacteria > Bacteroidota > Ignavibacteria > Ignavibacteriales > Ignavibacteriaceae > JAGXRK01. Next base: position 905 of record DATHSU010000121.1, read on the forward strand.
AACAATTTTAGAATTACAAACAGGACAGTTTTCAGGGGGATTTGTTTCTCTTGTTTTTTCATGCCGTTCATCCAGAATAACCGAAACCACTTTCGGTATAACATCGCCGCCTTTTTCAATTACAACTTTATCACCAGTTCTTATATCTTTTCTTCTTATTTCATCAATGTTATGAAGAGTAGCACGGCTTATTGTTGAACCTGCAAGAAATACCGGCTCAAGTTCCGCAACCGGAGTTATCGCACCGGTTCTTCCAACCTGCCAGGAAATATCCTTTACTTTAGTAAATGCCTGCTTTGCTTTAAACTTATAAGCAACAGCCCAACGGGGTGATTTTGCAATACTCCCTAAAATTTTCTGCTGGTTAATTGAGTTTACTTTAATTACGACTCCATCAACTTCGTACTCAAGAGAATCACGAATCTTTTCAAAAGCCCGGCAGATTTCAAGAACTTCTTCAATACTTTTGCATACTTTATATTCCGGATTAATCTTAAATCCTAGTTCTTTTAACAGCAGTAAATTCTCTTCCTGAGTTTTTAATTCATCTTCAAGACTGATCAATGAATAAAGAAAAATATTCAATTTGCGTTTTGCAACTGTTTTGGGATCCTGAAGCTTTAGAGTACCCGCAGTGGAGTTTCGCGGATTTGCAAAAAGTTTTTCGTCTGCTTCTTCTCTTTCCCTGTTAAGCTCCAGAAAATCATTTATCCGCATAAATATTTCCCCGCGCACCTCAAAATCATTCAATTTGTATTTGATTGATTCTGGAATTTTCAGTTTTAAAGGAACTGACCGAATTGTTTTTACATTGTTGGTGATTTCCTCACCTATGGTTCCATCTCCACGTGTTGCAGCAGTTTTTAAAGCACCGTTTACATAATTCAAACTTACTGATGCTCCATCTATTTTCAATTCAACAACAAACTCAACTTTTTCGTTATCGGGTAATAATTCTTTAATGCGCCGGTCAAAATCAATTACATCTTCTTCGTTATAGCTGTTTGCAAGACTCAGCATCGGAACTTTATGTGTAACAGGCTTAAATATTTTTGTAAGATCTTTCCCAACCCGCTGCGTAGGTGAATCCTGCGTTATTAAATGTGGATTTTCGTTTTCAAGTTTTTCCAGTTCTTTGTATAACTTATCATATTCCCCATCGCTTATTACAGGAGAGGCAAGAACATAATAGCGATAATCATGATCGCTTATGATCTCTCTTAATTCTTTAATTCTTTTTTTAATATCGGAAGCCATTGCTAACGATCTAATTTTGGAGGAGTGTTTAAATACCGGAAACCTTCTCTGTCAATACTAAAGTGACGAACAGAACCGCTTCTGCCGGTAAACTCAACCGGATTATTATTTAACGTTAGTTTTACACCACCCGAGTTTCCAACGGTTGACTTAAAACTGTTACCGGCACTTACAATGTGTTCAATGTTCGGCGCAAGTGTAAACTCCTCTGTTTTAATGTTATCAATAACTACAAATATCCAGGAAGGTTCTGATGAAATAAATTTGAGGTATAAGCTATCTGAAGTCAAAATTGTTGGATCATCTTCAGTTTCAGGTGTTTCTTCAATATATCTCTGCTGGTTTTGCTCAATTACTTCTTCAAACGGACGCTCTGCCACAATTATTTCTTTTGTATCCCGGATAAAGAACAAATAAACAGCAATAATTATTACTAATATCCCGATGATAGCGGCTGCAATTAAAATTTTATCTTTGCCAGCATTATCACTTTCTGCCTGCCTTTTTTCTACGGATGGATCGTTATAGGATTTAAGGGGCTGAGTTTTTGGAGAAGGACCGGATATTTTCGATGCTTGTTTTCCAAAATTATTTTCTAATTCTGGATCGGGTTGTGAAATTTCCTTTTCGGGTTGAAATAGTTTTCCTTCTTTGGCAGATTGATATCGCTTAAGAGTTTCAGCTTCTTCAAGACCAACTTCTTTAGCATATTGCTTAATAAAGGCTTTAACATAAAGTTCGGGAAGAAATGCAAAATTGCCTTCATCAATAGCTTCGAGAAACTTTTGATCAATTCTTGTTTTATTCGCCATTTGCTCAAGCGTTATACCGCTTTGCAATCGCTTTTCTCTTAATTCGTCAGAAAATTTATCAAGCATTATTATATCTTTTTAATTTACTCTTAATACTCTTGCAGCAAAAGCACCATCCATCTGGTGAATATGCGGAAAGGTTTGAATACACCCGTTTTCATCTATTAAATCTTTAGAAAATTTATCATCAACTTTATCTAAAATATAATTGGGGTAATTTTCCAAAAATTTCTTAACAATGACCCAATTTTCTTCCGGTTCAATTGAGCAGGTACTGTAAACAAAAGCTCCACCGGGTTTTACCATTTCAGCAGCTTTACAAATGAGTTTATATTGAAGTTCGTTCATCTTTCTAAGATCAAAAATATCTTTTTTCCACTTTATGTCCGGTTTCTTTGATAGTGTCCCGGTTCCAGTGCAAGGAACGTCTGCCAGAACTCTATCAAATAGTTTTCCTTCATATTCCAGAGCATCCATTGCAATGGTTTTAACACTTTGAATACCTAATCGTTTCAGGTTCTGCTCTACTAATCTCAACCTGCTTTCATATTTATCGATTGCAACTACTTCACCCCTGTCTTTCATCATAACGGTGATGTAAGCGGTTTTGCCTCCTGGTGCTGAGCACAAATCCAATACCCGCATATTTTCTCTTACATCAAGTAAACGGCAGGCAAGTCCGGTACTTTCATCCTGAATATTAAAATAACCTTTGCTAAAATATTCCCATGAAGTAATATTAGTAAGATTCTGCAGCTGTAAAAATTCGTTAATATAGTTCCCGTTTCTGTATTTCAATCCTACCGAAGCTAATAATTTTTTGAAATCTTCTATATTCGTTTTTAATAAATTTACTCTTAGAGTAAGGTAAGGTTTTTCATTGTTTGCCTGAAGTAATTTTTCAGTTTCTTCGCGTCCGAATCTTGCAACGTACCGTTTTACCATCCAGGATGGATGAGAATAAAAAGCGGCATAATAACCAATTAAATCTTCATTAGGATCCGGATATCTGATCGCATTTTTACTTCTTATTATATTACGCAAAATAGCATTAGTTAGATCGGCTGGTTTCTGACCCTGAAGCTTCTTAACAAACTCCACAGCTTCATTAACTGATGCGTGGTCGGGAATTCTGTCCAGGAAAAGAATTTGATATAGGGCAACACGCAAACCATTTTTTAGATTAGGAATTGCTTTTGAGAACTGTCCTTTATAAAACCCGTTAAGAACCCAATCAAGCCGTCCCATCCATCTAACGACACCATGAACAAGTTCGTAAAGCAACGCTTTATCCGGCCCAACTAATTCAGAATTTTTCATTTCATTTTCAAGTAAACGTTCAAGATAAGAATCAGATCTTTCAACACGATTGAGAATTTTTACCGCTAATCCTCTAACACCGGCATACAGGTCTTTTACATTATGTACAGATAGTGGTGCATCAGCAACAACATTAGCTTTATTTTGTATTTCTGGTTCTTTATTCTCAAATTCTTCCACAAACTAAAATCCTTTCTGATCTCTATCACTCTTAGTCAAACTAAAAATATCCTCAAATAATTTTTCATCGACTGATGTAAAATCAATTTTTCTTCTCGAAGTCATTACCTTAGCAGTTTCTATAGCTTTATTAAAATTATAACTCTGCAGACTTTCTGCCCCACCCCAGGCAAATGATGGAATATATTTATCGGGAAAACCGGCGCCAAAAATATTAGAGGCAAATCCTACAATTGTACCGGTATTGAACATAACACTGATTGCGCACTTTGCATGATCGCCCATCATCAAACCAAGAAAACGCAGACCAGTATCAATCTCTTTTCCATTAAACTGAACTTTTATTATACCATAATTATTCTTTAATGTGCTGTTATTCGTTCCCGCCCCAATATTTACCCAGCTGCCAAGATATGAACTTCCGAGAAAACCAACATGTTGTTTATTGGAGTAAGGCATTATAATGGTTTGATCTATCTCTCCGCCGGCTTTGCATATTTTACCGATTGATGTATTTGGATAGATGGTTGCGGCACTTTTTATAATTGATCCTTCACCAAGGAAGAAAGGTCCTTCAACAACTGAGTTTGAATAAATATGAGCATTCTTCTCTATATAAATTGGGCCTGCTGAAGCATCCAGAACAACACCCGGCTTGATTGTAACATTCTCTTCTATAAAAATCCGGTCTTCATTTATAAGATGCACATTATCAGGGACTTCATTAATATAATTGAGTTTTGAATGGGTTAAAAGACGAAGCTCAAAATCGTTTTTGATTTCTTCACCGTTAAGATTGATTAAATCCCAAATATAGTTTGCAATAGGAACATCAACAGGCTGAATTTCATAGTTGGTGAAGTACTTTATATCAAACAATTCATCTTGAAGATTACTAATAGTATACATTTCTTGGCTAGGAACAAATGCTGCGACTAATTGATCCTCTTTTATAAAAACTTTTTTCTTTTTATCTGAAATATCAAGAATGGCACTTAGATCCTTATTACCTAATATCCTTCCGTTAATGAAAAGGCAATCTTCCTCCGGAAACCGGTTAACTTTAATACCGGGATTTTGACGTTCAGTTATTTTCTGAAGGTAGTTTCTGCAGTGAAGCGAATAATCAGGATTTTGAAAACAATTAAGAATCTTCTCCTTCAGAGTAAATGTACCACAAAGCAGATCGTAAACCGGCCTGCTGAACATCAGCGGTTCAAAATCAGAATATTTGTTATCTTCAAAAATGCAGATGTGCATGTAAAATTAAATGAATTTAATAATTTAAAATTTAACACTTTTTAAGGTAAGAATCTCAGAAGAAAATGAGTTTATCTATTGTTCTGTTACGTTGGAAACTGAAGCGCTTTTTCTTGAGAAGAAGGAATACATTGCAGGAATAACAAACAATGTAAGAAAAGTTGAGAAAATCAATCCGCCGATAACAGCAATACCCATAGAAACTCTGCTTTCGGAACCGGCACCAAGTGCGAGTGCAATTGGTAAAATTCCCAGTACAGTTGAAAGACTTGTCATAAGAATAGGTCTTAACCTTGCAATAGCGGCACTTATCACGGCTTCAGTTTTTTCGAGACCAGCAGCTTTTCTTTGATTGGCAAACTCAACAATTAAAATTCCGTTTTTAGTTACCAATCCAATCAGCATAATAATTCCGATCTGACTAAAGATGTTGAGAGTCTCATTGAAATACCATATTGTTAGAAGTGCGCCAGCCAGAGCAAGAGGTACGGTGAAAAGAATAATGAAGGGATCACGGAAACTTTCAAACTGAGCTGCCAGAACAAGGTATATCAGTCCGAGTGCTAGTATAAAAGCAAAGAGCAAACTTGATGAACTTTCCATAAAATCTTTTGAAGCGCCATCAAGTGAAGTTGCAAAAGTTTCATCGAGCACTTTATCTGCAATTTCATACATAGTGTTAATCCCTTCACCAAGAGTTCTGCCGGGAGCTAAACCTGCTGAAACGGTTGCAGAGACATAACGATTGAACCGGAATAATTGAGGAGGAGTACTTTGTTCTTCAACATAAACAACATTATCCAGCTGAATCATCTCACCGCGATTGTTCTTCACATAAGTAGATTTCAAACTAATTGGTGCATCACGGTTTTCTCTGTCGTACTGACCGATAACCTGATACTGTTTGCCGTCTTTAATAAAGAAGCCAAACCGCTGCCCGCTGAATGCAGCCTGAATGGTCTGAGCAATATCCATAGTTGAAACACCAAGCGCCCTTGCTTTCTGCCTGTCAATTGAAAGCTGAATTTCCGGTTTATTAAACTTTAAATTTGCATCTACAATTGTAAAGGTTGGATAATTTCTTGTTTCATCAAGAAATTTTGGTAAAAACTCTCTTAATTTTTCAAAATTTGGTGCCTGAATTACAAATTGTACCGGAAGACCGCCTCTTCTTCCGCCACCGATAGTCTGCTGCTGGGTAATAAAAGTTCTAGCGCCTGTTAATGAATTAACAACGGGAGTAAGCTGATCTGCAATCTTCTGCTGAGATCTTTCTCTGAATTGTGGTTCTTTCAAAATCAGGTTAACAAATCCGGAATTAACAGAGCTTGCAGCACCAAAACCGGGTGATGTTACAGAAATAATGCCGTCATTTTCAGGAACTTGTTCGGCTACAACTTCAACAAGTTCATCCATGAACCTGTCCATGTATTCAAATGTAACACCCTCCTGTCCGGTTACAATTAATGAAAGCCGGCTTCTGTCTTCAAGAGGTGCAAGTTCAGTTGGAATCGAAATAAAAAGAAAATATATCATTACTACAATTGCAGCAATTCCTGGAAAAACCAGCCATCGCCTTCCAATAAAATATCTGATGTGTTTTTTATAAGTTTCATTAATCTTAACAAAGAAGGGTTCAGTTGCCTCATAAAATTTATTATGCTTTTCACGTTTCTTTAAGATACGCGAGCTCAACATAGGAGTGAGAGTTAGAGCAACAAAAGAAGAAATGATTACGCTGCCAGCAACAACTATACCGAACTCTCTGAATAATCTTCCTGTTAATCCCTGCAAAAAGATAACCGGCATAAAAACAGAAGCGAGTGCAACGGTTGTTGAAAGAACTGCAAAGAAAATTTCTGCAACTCCTTTTCTGGCTGCTTCAAGCGGCTCCATTTTGCTTTCTATCTTTGCATAAATGTTTTCTAATACAACAATAGCATCATCAACCACTAAACCGATTGCAAGTACAATACCCAGAAGAGTTAAAACATTAATAGAAAAGTCTGCAATATACATTACAAAGAATGAGCCTATAAGAGATATAGGAATTGCAATAACAGGAATAATTGTAGTTCGCCAATCCCGCAAAAATAGAAAAATTATCAGAACAACCAATCCAAATGCAATGATAATTGTCTGCTGTACTTCAGAAATTGAATCACGTATGAATTTTGTAACATCAAAGCCTATCCCCGTCTGAATATCCGGAGGTAAAGTTGGTTTTATTTGTTCAAGTCTTTTATAAAATTCGTCGGTTATAGCAATGTTATTCGCACCTGCCTGCGCAATTAAAACCACCCCAACCATTGGTATTCTATCACGCTTAAGTATTGTCCGTTCATTTTCAGCACCAAGCTGAGCATAACCGAGATCTTTAAGTCTTACAATGTTTCCGGCTGATTCTTTAATTATAAGATTATTAAATTCTTCTTCTGTCTGAAGTCTTCCAATCGTCCTGATTGAAAGCTCAGTCTCATCACCTTCGATTCTGCCTGAAGGCAGCTCAACATTTTCTCTTGCAAGAGCATTCCTTACATCCACTGCTGTGAGTTGAAATGAAGCTAGCTTTGCTGGATCAAGCCAGAGACGCATTGAATATCTTTTCTGTCCCCATATCTGAACATTGCTGACACCGGGAATTGTTTGCAGCCGTTCTTTGAAAATGTTATTAGCAATTTCTGTCAATTCAAGAAGATTTCTTGTGTCGCTCTTTACATTGAGAAAAACAATAGGGATAGCGTCAGCATCTGCTTTGGAAACAATAGGTATTTCAATATCGGGAGGCAGATTAAACAATGCACGCGAAACTCTGTCTCTCACATCGTTTGCAGCTGCTTCAAGATCTACGTCAATGTCAAACTCAACAGTAATTGTGCTTCTGCCATCCCGACTAACGGATGTTAAGGTTTTAATTCCGGCTATACCGTTTATTGATTCTTCAAGCGGTTCTGTTACCTGACTTTCGATTACGTCTGCATTTGCACCAATATAGCTTGTTGAAACTGTAATAATTGGAGGATCAACGGAAGGAAATTCTCTTACACCCAGATAAGTATAACCGATAAAGCCGAAAACAACTATTGTAATCGACATAACTATTGCAAGAACGGGTCTTCTTATACTTACTGATGAAAGGCTCATTTATTTCTACTACTAATTAAATTCTGATATGCTGACTTTTACACCTGGTCTGATCTGCAAAATTCCTGAAGTTATCACGGTATCTCCGACATTAATTCCAGACATTATTTGAACTCTTGATTCTTCACGAATCCCGATTTCAACATTTTGAGGGACTACAGTGCCATCCTTGTATAAGTATACTCTCTGTCCTTTTAATTCAGGAACAATAGCAACCGAAGGTACAAGCATAGCATCGGCTGTTTCTTTTAACCTTAATTGTACGTTTGCAAAAGCTCCGGGGATTAAATCTTTTTTAGGACCACACTTTGCACGTATCTGCAGAGTTCTTGTTGAAGGGTCAATTCTTGGTTCAATAGCATAAACTTTAGCCGTATAATATTCGTTGTTGCCGCTCACACGAAAATCTATTTCATCACCAACATTTACTATTGAGGAATATCTTTCTGGAATTGAAAAATCAATTTTAAGACTGCTGAGATTTTGCAGTCTTGCAATTATGGTATTTGTATTTACAAAACTGCCTTCGCTCACAGATCTCAGTCCAACAATACCGCTGAAAGGTGCACGGATCTCAGTTTTATCTATCTGTGCTTTTATCAAATCATAGTCTGCTTTGCTTGCATTAAATTCATTGAAAGTATTATCATATTCTTCTTGACTAATAAGATTACGTTCTAAAAGGGTTCTCTGACGGAATTCTTTTTCCTCGGCAACTTTAACCTTTGATTCTGTTCTTCGCAGTTGTGCCTGAAGGTCAGCATCATTTATTTTCACAAGCAGGTCGCCTTTGTTAACAAAACTGCCTTCACGAAAGTTAATGCTAATAATTTTACCGGAAGTTTCACTTCTTAATTCTACTTCTTCGTTTGCCATAATTGATCCGGTTGAATTAACAGTATTACTTAACCTCTCCGGCTTAACTATGTGAGCTTTAACCGGAATTACCGTATTCGTTCTTGAGGCAGAAGCATTCCCAGTAGAAGCATCACCGGAGGAGATCAGTTTAGGAAGTAATATTATTAGTAAAACCACTAATATGACTACTGCTATAAGGAATCCTCTAATTTTATTTTTCATTTTATTAGCCATCAGCTATTAAACAATCCAATCATGTATTAAGTTCAGGAAAATCAGAAATAACAAAAAAAGCCAGCATCAGCTGGCATGTTTTACACAATATCCGTAAAAGAAATTATTTCTTCTTTGAATACTTTTTATTGAACTTTTCAACTCTACCGGCTGAATCCAGAAGTTTTTGTTTTCCAGTAAAGAAGGGGTGCGACCCACTGGAAATTTCAAGTTTAACAAGAGGATATGTGTTTCCATCTTCCCACTTAATAGTGTCGTTAGCTTTAATTGTTGAGCGGGTTAAAATTGAAAAATCGCAAGATGCGTCCTGAAAAACTACCGGTCTGTATTCCGGGTGTATACCTTTTTTCATTATAAAAATCCTGATTAATTTACTACTATTATTCAAAAACGTGGACGTAAATATAGATTTTTGAGATGTTAATTCCAATCTATTTTTACAGGGAAAACTTAAGATTTTGTTCATAAAATGCATATTCTTTTCAATTGTACATATTTGGTTTACTCTATTTCTAAATCAATTTCAAGTTTTTTTATTTTTCGCCATAATGTGGAAGGATTAATATTCAATTCTTTTGAAGCTTTTGTTCTGTTTCCTTTATGCTTTTTTAATGCATTCATAATCATTTTTTTTTCAGCGTCTTGTACCAAGTTATTGGTTTTAGAGACTTTGAATAAACTACTATGTTTAATCCTTTCCGGTAAGTGTTCAGTTTTAATTATATCACATTTACAAAGAACAAAACAATGCTCGATTACATTTTCAAGCTCCCTGATATTTCCAGGCCACGGGTAATCTTGTAATAAATTATAAGTCTCTGGTGAAAAATTTGTAACTGTCTTGGAAAATCTCTCATTGTATTTTTTAATAAAATGATTTAACAGAAAAGGAAAGTCAGCCATTCTTTCCCTTAATGGCGGAAGATGAATGTTCATTACGTTTATTCTGTAAAAAAGATCTTCACGAAAATTTCCTTTGCTAATTTCTGTTGGAAGATCTTTATTTGTTGCAGCAATAATTCTTACGTTAATATTGATGGTTTTATTTCCGCCAACTCTTTCAAATTGCCGGGTTTCCAATACCCTTAATAATTTTGTCTGAATAGATAAAGAAATGTCGCCTATTTCATCAAGGAATAAAGTTCCATTGTTAGCAAATTCAAACCTTCCAACTTTTAAATTAATTGCGCCGGTAAAAGCACCTTTTTCGTGTCCAAATAATTCGCTTTCAATTAATGATTCAGCAAACGCACTGCAATTTAGAGCAATAAAGGGAGCATTACTCCTTGAACTATTCAAGTGAATAGCCCTTGCAACTAATTCTTTTCCTGTCCCGCTTTCACCAGTAATTAAAACAGAGCTGTCCGTCTCAGCAACACTTTCAAGTAAAGTAAAAACTTTCTCCATCTCTTTACTGCTGCCGACAATGTTAGAAAATTTAAATTGTGTTTTAAGATGATTAGATAAGTTTCTTATTTCAGTTAAATCTATAAAAGTTTCAACTGCACCTATTTTTTCATTTTTATTGTTAAGCAGAATTCCTGAATTAACTTTAATAGGAACTTTTATTCCTTTTTTATTAATAATCTCAAGTTCATTACCGATTGTTGATTTACCTTTTATCATAGTTTGTTCCATGTGACAGCCATTCCTGCAAATGGATGACTTAAAAATTTCCCAGCACTTTTTGCCAATTGCTTCTGACTTTTTAAAACCGGTTATCTTCTCGGCAGACCTATTAAATGATGTTACATTCCATTCATTGTCAATAGTAAAAGTTCCCTCAATGTTGCTATTGAATATTGCGTCAAGTTTGTTCTTTTGATCAATCAGTTCAAGAGTTTTTTCCTCTATCTCCTCCGCCATTGTTAGCATTTCTTTGGTATTTCGGAATACAAGAACCACAGATAACACTTCTTCATCTTTAAGAATTGGAGTGATAGATGCAAGAACATTTTTTATTCGATTTTTACTATCAGTTATGTTTATCGAAAGATTAGAAAAACTTCTGTTCTCCTTTAACGAGTCAATAATTAATCTTGAATTATCTTCACTTTTAGAAAAAAGTATTTTAAAATCTTTTCCAATAATATCATCTTCTACAAATCCTGTTATCCGTGAAGCCGCTTCGTTAAATACGATTATCTGATATTCTTTTCCGATAACAATTATACCATCCGGTACAATTAGAGCTTCTTTATTTATATCAATGGAAATTCCTTCATTCATTCTATCTCCTAACGTAATCTAAAATCAAACCTATCAATTTATTTGCATAATTGCAAGATCGGTGCACTTATATTGCAATACTGCAATATTGCAATAAAACACCCTCCTAAAAATCAAGATAAACACACATTTTCTCTGGCATCTTATTATATGGCTGTATGATATATAAAATTAATTCTAACATTCTGAATTGGAGTCTCAATGAGCGATTTTGACCAAAAACAAAAATTTGAAGAAGAGCAAAAAAGAATTACTGAAACAATTTCAAAAATCAAACATAGAATCGCAGTATTTAGCGGCAAGGGGGGCGTTGGCAAAACAACAGTGAGTGTTAACCTCACTTATGCATTTCAAATAGAAGGATTCTCAACCGGAATTCTTGATGCTGATATAACCGGACCAAATGTTCCTAAGATGTTAAATGTAAACAGTCAATTAATTTATCTTAATGAAAGAATCATTCCATTTGAAAAGTATGGTGGGAAAATGATTTCGATTGCTAGTCTTATTGAGCATGGTCAACCAATTATCTGGCGCGGACCTATGAGATCAAAAGTTATTAATCAGTTCCTTGCAGACGTTGATTGGGGCGAACTCGATTTTTTAATCGCTGATCTTCCTCCAGGAACTGGTGATGAAATTTTAACTATTGCCCAGGAAATGAAACCTGATTATGCAATAATCGTTACAACACCTCAGGAAGTTTCTGTAATTGATGCTGAGCGTGCAATCAATATGGCAAGAAAGTTAAATATTCCTTCAATTGGAATCGTCGAAAACATGTCCGGATTTGTTTGTCCGCATTGCAAGGCTGTTATAGATATTTTCGGATCAGGAGGAGGGGAAAAACTTGCCGCTGACTATGATGTGCAATTTCTTGGTTCCATTCCAATTGATATTGATACACGTATTCTTTCTGATAAAGGTAAACCTATCATTCTTGAGAAACCGGATTGTGAAGTTTCAAGAGCATTTAAATCCTTATCTGAATTGATCAGAGCTCATTATGAACAGACTCTTGTAAATTTTAATTAAGAGAGAAATCCTATGCAAGACTTAGTAAAAATCGGAATTATAATCTGCGACAGATATAAAGACTGCGCTGGCGGAAAATGCTTCAGGTCAATTAAAGAAAGAGCAGGAGCATTTGATGCTTACAAAAACAAAGAAGTTGAAGTTGTTGGCTATACAACCTGTGGAGGTTGTCCTGGCGGTAATATTGAATACGCTCCGGAGGAAATGAAAAAGAATGGAGCGGAAGTAATCCACTTTGCAACGGGGATGGTTGTTGGTTATCCTCCTTGTCCAAGAATCTGCTACTTTAAAAAATTTATTGAAACAAAATTCGGATTAAGAGTTGTTGTTGGTACCCATCCAATTCCTGAAAAGTATTTGATTACTCACACCGCGCTGAATACCTGGAATACTCTTGAATGGCAGAAATTGATTAAGCCTGCTTCATCTGATGAAGAAACAAGATTAGCATATAATTAAAAAGATAAAATTTCAAATGAGGTGAAAGGATGATACACGTTAAAAATATATATGACGAAACGGGGTGGCATAATGCTGAAGGATATCATGATGGAACAAGAATCAAAAAATTAAGAGATGATGTAGATTCAAAAACGATACTATTAAAACTGCCTCCCGGATTCGTTCTCAACTCCCATACTCATATTCATAATGAGCAGCATCTTGTACTAGAAGGAGAATATGAAAGTGAAGGCAGACAGTATACATCGGGGACATACAGATTCATTCCGGCTCATAAAGATCACGGACCTTTTACCTCAAAAACCGGGGCAATAGTTCTTGTTATATGGGATCATATTAAATAGTATGAATTAATAAAATAGAGAGGATTACTGCATGTCAATTTTATTTGGACCAATACCATCAAGAAGATTAGGAAGAAGTCTTGGAATTAACAACATACCACCAAAAGTATGCAGTTATTCCTGTGTTTATTGCCAGGTTGGGTTAACAACAAAATTGTCAATTGAGAGAAAAACATTCTATTCTCCAATGATAATATATACGGATGTTAAGGAAAGATTAGATGAATTAAAATTAAATAATGAAATTGTTGATTATTTATCTTTTGTCCCCGATGGCGAACCGACACTTGATGTAAATCTTGCTGAATCTATTCAGCTCCTTCAGGATTTTGGAATTAAAATTGCTGTTTTTACTAATTCATCTCTGATCTGGAAAAGAGAAGTTCAGGATGCTTTGAGATTAGCCGATTATGTTTCAATAAAAGTTGATACAACTGATGAAGTTACCTGGCGAAAAATAAATCGTCCCTCACCTAAACTCAATTTAAGCAAAATACTTGACGGAATATTAGAGTTTAAAGAAATATATTCCGGTAAACTTGTAACAGAAACGATGTTGATTGATGGAATTAACGATAATGAGGATGATCTGATTAAAATCGCTCACTTTATTGTAAAAGTTGAACCTGAGATTGCTTATTTAACTATCCCTACAAGACCAACTCCATTCAAAGATATCCACAGTCCTCTTAAAGAAAAAACCATATCAATCTTCAAAATATTTGAATCAATTTATCCAAACACAGAATTATTGAATGCATATGAAGGAACCGAATTCTCTACCGTTGGTGAAACCGAAAAAGCACTGGTAAGTATTATGGCAGTTCACCCGATGAGAAAAGATGCTGTTGAAACTTATCTGTTTAATTCAAATTCGAACTGGGATTTAATAAAAAAGCTTATTAACGAAGAAAAGATAAAAGAGCTTGAGTACGACGGAAACACATTTTATAAGAAGAACTGATCAAAATGAATCAAGACAGGAGGTAGATTATGGCCCTTAGTAAAAAATATTCCAAGGATAAAAAGGTTTGTCGAATTTCTTTCACATTGCCAAAAGAGATTGTCAAAAGCTTTGGAGAAGTAAGTATTGTTGGAGATTTCAATAATTGGGATCCGCATCAAAATAAGTTCTCCAACAAAAACCCGGATGGGTCTTCATCAATGGAATTGGTACTTGATGCGGGTAAAGAATATCAATTCAGATATTTATGTGATGGACAGATCTGGTTAAATGAACCAGAAGCTGACGGAGAAACTTTAACACATTTTGGAGATGCAAAGAATTCTCTGATCATTACTTGAGTCTTATGGAAAAAGAATACGATTGGTTAAAATTTAAAAAAGGGATTTGATATGGAAACCTTGAAAGAATTTACCGTAATATGTCACTTTAGTGCCATTGCAAGGAAAAAAGTGAATGCTGAATCTTATGAAGATGCAAAGCAGATTGCAGAATCAGAAAGTTCTGTAAACTTTGATGAAATCCTTGAAATAACTGAACCCTGTATTGTTGATGAAATTGTGATCAGCAGTTATGGGTATCCTTCTGAATACCAGGACCATGCAGAATATAAAAGCTGGGGTTCTGAATAAATGAGTGTTTTTGAAAAATCATATTAAATAAAAAATCAGACAATACTTATAAATATAAAGGAGTAAATTATGCCAAACTTAGATGGAACCGGACCACAAGGACAAGGACCCTTGACCGGAAGAAGAAGAGGACGCTGCAGAGATTCTGAAAAATCTGAAGCACAACAGAAAGCTGAAAAAAGCGGTGAGGTAATTTATGGGCTAGGACGCGGCGGAAGACCAAAGGGAGGCGGTGGCTTTGGAAAAGGTCACGGACAAGGAAGAAGAAGAGGATACGGCAGAAACCAAACCTTTGGTAAATAAAAATGTTGATTGCAGTTTCAGTTAAAAAACCGGATTTGTCAGCAGAACTTGCTGATGCATTTGGAAGAAGTGAATACTTTCTGCTGCTCGATTCAACTAAGAATGCTTCAGAGTTTGTACAAAATCCATATTCATCAGAATTAGGCAGAGCGGGCATTCAATCAGCCCGCTTTCTGATTGAAAGAAAAGTTGAAACTGTTATTACCACTTTTATTGGATTTAATACTTTAAGGTTTTTTAATTCACTCAATATTAAAATTTATAAGTGTGAAGACTGTAATGCCCAAGATTCCCTGAAACTTTTCGCTCAGGGATCTCTGGAAGAAATAAATGAAAATATGATTGAGATATATCCTCAACGAAGAAGAAAAAGATTTGGAAGAGAATTTATCAATAATAATGTACAAAACAATAACAGGATGAAATATGAATAACAGAATTGCAATTGCAATTGAAGAACACAATAATGGCAGGCAAACAGTTGCAGAACATTTTGGAAGATGTTCGAAATTTAAAATATGCGAACTGGCTGAAGATAAATCATTAGTGAAAACAGAAATTTATTTTAATCCGCTGGTTGGCGAACATAACGGTGCGTGCCAACTTCCTGGTTATGTAAAGCAATTTAATGTAAACACCATTATTGCCGGTGGAATGGGACAAAAAGCAGTTACTAATTTTCTCGGCTTTGGAATAGATGTTATTACAGCACCAGGACTCTCATTTGAAGACGCATTTAATCGATATGTTAACGGTGAATTGCAGGGTTATGAAGCGTGCAGACACGGGCATCATCATTAATTTCAGGAGTAAAAATTGATTATATCGATTGCTTCCGGTAAAGGCGGAACAGGAAAAACAACGGTTGCGTGCGGGCTTGCTTCTGTTATAAACAACAGCGTTTATATTGATTGCGATGTTGAAGAGCCAAATGGTTATCTGCTATTAAAGCCTGAAATCAAAAGTGAAGAAAAAACTTATAAACTTATTCCAAAAATTAATTATTCCAGATGCGATTTTTGTAACAAGTGCTCTGAAGTTTGTGAATTTAATGCACTTCTCAATCTAAAAACAGAAATTTATTTGCTCGATGAGCTATGTCATAGCTGTGGAGCGTGTGCTTACTTCTGTCCGCAACAAGCTATTACTGAAGAAAAAAAAGGAACAGGAAAACAAAGAACTGGTGTAACTGCTAATGATGTTTTATTCCTTGATGCATTCCTCAGAATTGGTGAAGCATCGGCTGCACCCTTAATCAAACAAGTAAAAAATTTTTACAAAGGAAATAGAACTGTCATAATTGATTCACCTCCGGGAACTTCCTGTTCTATGTTTGAAGCAGTTAAAGACTCGGATTTTTGTGTGCTTGTCACAGAATCTACTCCATTTGGACTTAATGATCTTAAACTGGCAATAAATGTTCTAAGACAGATTAATATTCCATTCGGAATTGTAATCAATAAATACGACGAACAATATTATCAACTCGATGAATACATTCTAGATAATAAAATAAATCTATTATTAAAAATTCCTTTCAGTATGGCTATTGCTGAAAGTTACTCGAAAGGGGAATTACCTGCTGCAACTATCAAAGAATATAAGCAAATAATGTTAAATTTATTTGATAAAGTAAAAACCGAAATTTCAGAAACTGAATATGCCTGATAAAAAATTTAAACAGATTGTTATTCTTAGCGGAAAAGGTGGTACCGGTAAAACAACTATAGCAACAGCCTTAACTGATATTATCGAAAATAAAATTATAATCGATACGGATGTTGATGCTGCTAATATGCATTTGGTTTTCAATTATTACATCAATTCTGAGTATGACTATTATGGAGGAAAGAAGGCTGAAATAGATCATAATAAATGTTCCGAATGTGGAATATGCGAGTCAATTTGCAGATTTGATGCAATTCATAACTTTAAAGTAAACAGAACCAGTTGTGAAGGATGCGGATTTTGTTTTCGTGTTTGTCCTGAAAATGCAATTTCGTTTTATGAGTCTAAATCAGGAGTTTATTCGGAGTGCGAATTGGAAGATGAATCAAAATTTTATTTTGCAAAATTGTTAACCGGTGAAGGCAATTCCGGCAAGCTTGTGAGTGAAATTAAAAAGAAAGCTTACGAACAGGCGAAAGAAAGCATTAAATGGATAATTATTGATGGACCACCCGGAATTGGTTGTCCTGTTAATGCAAGTTTATCAGGAGTAGATTTTGTTGTGATTGTGACTGAACCAACTCAGTCAGGTTTACATGATTTAAGGAGATTAATAAACCTGTTAAAAATATTTAAGATTCCAAGTAGCGTGATAATAAATAAATTTAATATCAATACTGAAATGAGTAAAAGTATTGAACAACTTATAGAACAAGAAGGTATTTCTCTACTCGCAAAAATTCCTTTTGACAAACAATTCATTAAAGCAATTCAAAATTCCAGATCAATAATCAATTATGATCATTCTTACCTGAATAAATTCAAATCGATCTGGAATGATATTCAACAACTGGTTTTAAATTAAAAGGTTAATTTATGATAATAGCCATAACATCAACAGGCAATACACTTAATTCTAAAGTGAGTGAAAAATTTGGCAGATGCAGTTACTTCATAATTATAGATCCGGATACAATGAAGTTTGAAGCTGTTCTCAATCCCGCAGAAAAAGCACAGGGTGGTGCGGGCCCCAAAGCGGCAGAAGTTATAATTAACAAAGGAGTAAATGTTTTATTAACCGGTCATGTTGGCGATAAGGCTGAAGAAGCCCTTAAAAGAGGTAATATTAAAATTGATGATCATTCAACAGAAAATTTAAGTGTAAAAGAAGCACTTAATATTTATTTATCAAAACAAAAACAGGAGAAGTAAAATGAAATTTGACAATCTAGTTGAGATGTTGAACAAAAACCTTTCAAATCTTCAGGTATTGTATGTAAAACTTCATAATTATCATTGGAACGTGAAAGGAATCAACTTTAAACCAATTCACGAAATGACCGAAGCTTATTACGATTACTTTGCCGAGCAATATGACGAAGTTGCTGAAAGAATAGTGCAACTAGGCGGAAAACCTTTCGCCACTTTACAGGTTTATCTTAAAAGTTCTACCATTAAGGAAGAAAATAAAAATGAATTCGATGCTAAGTTTGTTTTGAGCTCAGTATTAGCTGATTTTAAAAAACTGAACAAAGAATTTAAAGAAATTTCCAAAGTCGCTGGTGATTTAGAGGATGTTCCTACTGCTAATATTGCTGATGATAATGTAAGCTGGCTGGAAAAAGAAATCTGGATGATCAATGCAAGTATTGGATAACAAATTATTTAACAGCCGGTTTTCATTGGGCCGGCTTTAATTATTAATATTTCCAGCCTAATTAAGAGGAAAATAAATTGTACATACCATTAAAAATATTTTTAACCAAAGGAGTTGGAAGACACAAAGATTACCTCAGCTCTTTTGAACTTGCATTAAGAAATGCCGGAATTGAAATATGTAATCTTGTTGCTGTCAGCAGCATATTTCCGCCATCCTGCAAACGAGTAAGCAGAGAGGAAGGTTTGAAGGAGTTAAAACCCGGACAAATAACATTCGCAGTAATGGCAAGAAATTCTACCAATGAACCGAACAGACTAATTGCGGCATCAATTGGCGGTGCAATTCCGGCCGACAATACTCAATATGGTTATCTCTCGGAGTATCATCCTTATGGAGTTACTGAAAAAAATGCAGGAGATTATGCTGAAGATCTTGCAGCTCAAATGCTGGCAACAACATTGGGAGTTGAGTTCAATCCCGAAGCTGATTGGAATGAGCGTGAACAGGTTTTCAAAATGTCTGGGAAGATTGTGAAAACATTTAATATTACGCAATCCGCTGAAGGTGATAAAACGGGCTTATGGACAACTGTTATTGCAGCTGCAATTCTGCTACCATGATTTATGTGATCAATGATTCCATAATTAATATTGAGAAACTAAATTTGTAGAAATGAATTTAAATCATAATTAAAAGGAATTTATTAATATGGAAATTAAAGCAGTTCAGGATTTCTACCCGGATGATGTTGCTCATTGTTATGGCTGTGGTAGATTAAATGAACACGGTCATCAAATTAAAAGTTTTTGGGATGGAGATGAAACTGTTTGCCGCTTCACTCCAAAGCCAAATCACACAGCAATTCCCGGATACGTTTACGGAGGCTTGATTGCTTCACTTATTGATTGTCATGGAACAGGAACTGCTGCATTAGCTGCCTATCGTTCTGAAAACAGGGACAATGATACCCTTCCTGCATTCAGATTTGTTACTGCATCTCTGCAGGTTGATTATTTAAGACCGACACCTATTGGAATCGAACTGGAACTGCGGGGGAAACCATTAGAAGTGAATAGCAGAAAAGTTATTTCCGAGATTATGGTTTTCACTAATGGAGTAATTACTGCTAAAGGGAAAGTTGTGGCAGTTCAAATGCCTGTTAATTTTTAACAGTGAAATAAACCGGTTAGAAATGATTTTATATAAAAATCACTTGCTTAACACGGCAATATGACTTGTTGCCGGATTGTTCTTTATCTCTTTGATAATTTTTAATCCGGATCTTTTGGATAGTCCTTCTATTCCATCAGAGGCAACATAAGATTTAAAATTTGAATAATGTTCTTTACCGGCAGCGTATTCAACAATTTCATTCAGAAGACTCCACATCCCTTTTGTTCTTGGAGTAAGGTAGTCTATTAGAATAATTTTTTTTGCTGACTTTGCAAGTGCTTTTAGGATTTGTTCTCTAAGGCTCTCATCTATTTCATGGATTACATATGAAAGTACTGCATAATCATAAATATATTTTTTTTCATTTAAATGATTAATTATATCTGCATGAATAAATGTAATGTTTGCATGGGAGGTTTTGCTTAGTTTTTTATTGGCAAGATTGATATTTCTTAGAGATAGATCCAACGCATCAACATTGCTGCATTTGTCTGCAATCTGAAATGCAAGTCTGCCGGTGCCGCAGCCCGCATCAAGTAAGGTTGAGTCAGGTTCTATTATTTTTTTCACCTGGTGGAATGATTTATCCTGGTTAGGCGCAATAACAATATCATAAAATAATCCGTCGTACCAGTGATCTTTATTTTTTACATGCATAGTTATTTCAAAATTTTAACTCATTATATGATTCCATAAATTTAAATGCGATTCATATAAATTTTTTCTATTAACGGAAAAGAATAATTAAGGACTCAGATAATGAAAAATCTTCTTATTCTCCTCGTGCTTTTTCTGACGAATGCTAACCTCAATTCACAGGATCACAGTGAATTTATTACAGACGCTTTCAGTTCGCCCCAGGAAGTTACACAAACCTGTCTTGGTTGTCATGATGAAGCTGCTCAGCAAATAATGAAAACAAATCACTGGACCTGGTTGAATGAAGAATTCACTTCAGAAAATAATGAAGCTGAGAGAGTTGGTAAACAAAATATCATAAACAATTTCTGTATTGCGGTTCCATCTAATTACCCAAGATGCACAAGCTGTCACGCCGGATATGGCTGGAAAGATGCATCATTCGACTTTAACAATGAAGAAAATGTTGATTGTCTTGTTTGTCACGACAACAGCGGCACGTATAAAAAAATTCCCACCGGCGCCGGTATGCCTGATGAAGGTGTTGATCTTCTTTTAGTTGCGCAAAGTGTAGGAAAAACCTCGCGCAATAACTGCGGTGTTTGCCACTTTGACGGCGGCGGTGGAACTGGCGTTAAACATGGAGATCTGGATGACAGCCTTTATGATCCTGAACCTGAAACGGATTATCATATGGGTGCATTGGAATTTGTTTGTACTGATTGTCATACAACTAATGAACATAAAATAATGGGGGCGAGTCATGGTTCTATGGCTGCAAACCAAAATCATATTTATTGCACTGATTGTCATGCTGAAGAAGTTCATCAAAGTGCAAATCTTAATAAACATGTTAAATCTATTGCCTGCGAAACATGTCATATTCCTGAATTTGCAAAAGTTATTCCAACCAAAACCTGGTGGGACTGGTCTCTTGCCGGTGAAGACAGATCCGAATCAACAGATGAATATGGAATGGAAACTTACAGTAAAATAAAAGGTAGGTTTGTTTGGGCTAAGAATGTTAAGCCAACATATTTATGGCACAACGGTCAGGCAAATTATTATCACTTCGGAGATAAAATTGATCCTTCAAAAGTTGTTTTATTGAACAAACTAACTGGAAATATTAAAGATCCTAATTCCAAAATAGCACCCTTCAAAGTTATGCGCGGAAAACAAATTTATGATTCAAAAAATAACTATTTGATTGTTCCAAAACTTTTTGGTGAAGGCGGTTACTGGGAAACATTCAATTGGAACCTTGCTTCTGAAAATGGTATGAAAGAAATTGAACTTGAATATTCCGGTGAATTCGGATTTGTTGAAACAGAAATGTACTGGCCAATTAATCATATGGTCGTATCAAAAGATAACGCTCTTAAATGCACAAATTGTCATGGCAGAAGTGCAGATCGAATGGATTGGGAAGCTCTTGGATATGAAGGTGATGCAATGGTTAAGAAGGGCAGAAATCTATAATTAAATAATCTGATTTAATTTATTTTTCTTTACTCTGAGTTGCTTTTAAAGTTTTAGATTTCAGCTCAATTATTTCCTGCTGTTCTTCTTTAGATAATTGTATTTGTCTGAAGTTTAAATTCTGCTGCATCTGCGTGGATGCAGCAGGAGCCATAAGTCCCTCGTTTCCAACCACTTCATCTTTTGCAGAGGCAGATAATATTGGCGAGTCAGGAGCCACTGAATCTTCAGCTTCCGTTTCAACAGTTTCAGTTCTTCCGGCAATTTGACTTTCATTAGATAGTAATACAGGAGCTGGGGCTTCTTTTTTCCTGAATCTTACAGAACTTTTTTCATCTGTTTGTACTTGCGGTTTTTCTTTTACTGCAGATGGTTCGGATTCAAGTAGTTGTATATCATCTGTTGAGAATGAAATCAAATCAGTTCTTTCCTCGGGTTCAATCATAAACGGATCCTGGTATTCATTAGCACTATTCTCTATTACAACAAAAAGCAGAATAGCAGTTGCAGCAACAGCAAATGCCGGAATAAGTCTTGTGGATAGCTTTGTCAATAAAGATTGTTTTTGCTGTGCATCTGATGAATTTATTTTGTTCCAGAGTTTTTGTTCAAAACCAACAGGCGCTTCTATTTTTTTCAGATTTTTTAAATCATCAATCAAATTCTTGAATTTGTTTTCATAATTTTCGGAATACATTTTTCAACATAATCTTTATAAATATGTTTTAGAAAATT
>DATHSU010000122.1:0-7128 GCA_035463895.1 Ignavibacteriaceae bacterium
TTGCTTTAAGTTCATCAATAAGTTTTTTGAATGGTTCGGGAACTGATATAAGCTTGTTTTTTTTATAATCATAAAAAGTAATACCGGTTTTACCGCGAGCAACTTCTTTACCGGATTGTTTATTTAGTGCACGATAAATAAAGTCACAACCGATACGCTGAATATCATCAACAGTCAGTTCAACAAGCAGTACATCACCATAAAAACCCTGGGATTTATACTGAACTGCAGCATCAACCATAATAATACTGCTGCCTTCTATATTCACCTCGGAATATTCAAACTGATTGAGAAATCTTATCCTTGCTTCCTGAAAAATTGAAAGCACAGCATCGTTACCAAGATGACCGCCGTAATTAATATCGGATATTCTCAGAGATATTTCTGTAGAATAAATGAACTTTTTGGGAACTTCTATTTTAACTCTGCTCATAATACTACTCTAATCGTTTCTGAAATCTTAAAGAACTTAATACTAAAATAAACAAACCTATTGTTAATAGTATAAAAGCATCATACCATAAATCAGTAAACCAAAATCCCTTAAGTATCAATTCTCTGATTATCGTATTAAAATATTTCAGTGGAAGAATGTGTGAAATGTACTGAATTGACTTCAGCATATTATCAATCGGTAAAGTGGGTACGAAAAAATTATTCTTCCAGAGTCGATTTAACGCAATTGAAGAAAGGGGTGAAGTGTTTGTTTAGATTATCGATATCCAATTAGAGCGATTAAAAACATTCGCGATAGTTTTAATTGTGAATTATTCATTTAAATTCTCTCTTTTTATTTATTTGTTATATAGTCTTTTTATAATTCCAAATTGACAATCCATTAAACACAATTACAAAACCAGTTACTATTAAAAAGTGATAACGTAAATCCCAAAAACCGCTGCCATTTAACACGAGCATTCGCATTGCTTCAATCAAATAGCGAACTAGATTAATATAAGTTAAATATTGTGCCCAATCCAGCGTGTTTTTAATTGGTGAAAATAATTCTTAGTAACCTTCACCACATCCATTTTCATAGCAATGGAATTTCGTTCAAAATTTACTGATTGATTTCTGTTCGGGCTTATGTTTAACTCTGTTATCACTGAAGAAAGGTAACCGATCATTGAAACTTTTATAGAATATCTTCCAGGCACCACATTTTTTATAACAAAATATCCGTCCTCATCACACGCTGACCTCTGATTTGTTCCATCAATTAATATGTTTGCACTTGGAAGTGGTTGTTTAGTTAGAGCATCTCTTACTTCGCCAGAAATTATTCCGGTTTTATTTTGACTAATTATTTCGCCTGTAAGAAGCAGAAAAAATAATAGAGTAGTTGCAACCAGATAATGGTTGCGGATGGATGAGGTTTTAAACAAACTTAGAATTCCTTTTTAAAAGTATTTAATACAGACTAAAATTGTATTTGCTGGTGTCTCCAACTTTAATTCATTTGGGATACTAAATTCATTTCCCAAAAACATCTTCTTTATTAAGTGCATTTAGTTCCGGTTTTTCAATATCATCAAATTTTGTTTTTTGCTGATCAGTTAATTGATCTTCGATATCATCTATCAAATCTTCAATTTTCGAGGAACGTTTGTCGTGTCCTCTTTTTACACCGATTTTTTCAAAAAAACCCGGTTCATCACCATTTTTAACTCGTTCCTTTATCTCAGCAATTATTTTTTTATCTTCTTCAAGAATTTGCTTAATGTTATTAATTTTTAAATTAATCTTTTCAAATTGCTCGTTAGAAAGTGAAAGATATTCCCTCACATGATCCTTATCCAGCAGTGATACTTGTGTTTGTGCCAAACTAACTTGCATAACTAATAAAATTATCATCGATGTTACATAATATCTTTTCATCTTACTTTCCTTGTTTTAATTGTTAATTCTATGTGTTACAAAAAACCTTATCGCCGCATTGTATGTTTGAGTATCAGGCAGATATTTATACTCGCCATATCTCTCATACAAAAGTCCATCAAGTCCAATACTTACATTATTAGAAATATTTACTCCTATTCCTGCGTTCAGCAATCCGACAAATTGATCACTATCTTCACCGCTCAAAGTATGTATCCAGTATCGCTTGTAATTAACGTGGATATTTCCAAGATCTTTAAGCAGCAGCCTAATGCCAGCTTTTGCACTTGCCCCGGGACCTATTTTATGGTCTTTATCATATTCTGCCGCATAATCAGAATTAGTTGCGCCCATAAGTATTGCAGAGATACCCAAATAGTTTTCCATTCTCAAACTGGCAGTAACGGGAATTGTATTTATGATTTGTCCTGTAGCACTTGAGGCCGATAGCTTATATACATTATTTATGAGTATATCTATTTCTTTATAAATTCCAATCACATTCTGTGACGTTTTGAACAAGTCAAGATGATTATCCCAGAGAACACCGCTTGCAAGAATTCCAACGATATTGTCATCAGGACCGACGTTTACTTCCGTATGTAAAGAAAAATAATCGAATGGCTTTTTGTTAGCATCAACATCAAATTTATCACCATAATCCATATTGACTCTCATCATTAAATATGTTTTACTCTGATCAAATTTATTGTCGATGAGTAGATTGTGTGTCCCCAATGAAAGATCAATATCAAAATTATTTCTATTGTTCTTCTTTCCTGACCTCCACATATCTCCTCCTATGAGTCGGTTAAAACCCTGCATAGGATTTATAATCGTTGAACATAGTTCCCGGAGAACTCGCTCAAACCCGGTCGTGCTCTCATCAATTATAAGATTTGAAACGCGGTAAGAAATTTCCCCTAAGATTATACCAGTAACAGGGGTATTAACAATATCGTTATAAGACGGAGGCTCGTTTTCCATAAAAAGCTCCCACATTAAACTTCCGCCGAATGTATAAGGGGCGGACTCCCAAAAGCTTAATCCGTTTGAACGTGCAGAATTAAAATAAGCGGCACCATGAAAAGGGTGCATAAACTGATTTGTCAGGAACGGATCTTCATCCCAGACGAAGCCTGTTTTAAAATTATCACCTATAGTTTTCCAACTGATTTGAGCAAAATCCTCATTCATTATGTAAGCGTTAAATGCTCCAATGCCTAAATTTAATCTGACAACTTCAATGACCGGAAGCCAATAATTCTTCTCAACTTTTATTTCTGAAATAATATTATCATTAACATTTATAATAGAGGCATGTGATAAACCAGAAGGCAGATCTTTTGAAAAATTGGTTTGTGTATGGTTTTGTTGTGTAAGAGTAATTATAAAAAAAATACTTATATAATATTTTACAAATTTGTTAATTACGTATTTCATTTTTCTTTTATTAAACAACAATAAATGCTGTGATTTTAAACAGTTTTTTTATACTTAAATATTGCTAGCCCATTAAATACAATTGCAAAACCAGTTACTATTAAAAAGTGATAACGCAAATCCCAAAAACCGCTGCCTTTTAGCACAATCATTCTCATTGCTTCAATCAAATAGCGAACTGGATTAATATAAGTTAAATATTGTGCCCAATCCGGCATGTTTTCAATTGGTGAAAACAATCCGCCAAGCAAAATAAAAATTAGCATAAAGAAGTAAGCTATAAACATTGCTTGCTGCTGTGTATCTGCATAGATTGAAGTTAGCAAACCAAACCCGAGCAGTGCAATCAAGTATATTCCTGCAAAAAGAAATCCAACCCAGAAACTTCCTTCGGGATAGATTCCATAAAGAATAAAGCTGATAATAAGTCCTATTATCAAAACAACTAAACCAAGTACCCAAAATGGAATTAGCTTACTTAAAATGAATTGATATTTTTTTATTGGCGAAACATTAAGCTGTTCTATTGTTCCAATCTCTTTTTCTTTTACAATATTTAATGATGCCATCAGGAATCCCACCAATGTAACAAGCAGCGCCAGCACTCCCGGGACAATGAACAATTTATAATCCATTTGTACGTTAAACCAATTAGAACTTGTAATATCAATAACTGGAATGGCATTCATTCGCGGTTGCTGCGTCCATTGGATGCGCACATCATTATTAAAATTCCTTAATATAGTATTAGCATACGCAACAGCAAGTCCGGCAGTTTGTCCGCTTATTGCATTTGCAGCAAACAAAACTATTGTTTCATTATCTCTTATAAGATCTCGTTCAAATCCTTTTGGAATTTCAACAATCAAATCCGCTTTATCCTTTTCAACCTGATCTAATGCATCAGCGTATGTTTTAGAATAATCTACAAGTTGGAAATATCCGGAGGCAGTAAAATTATTTATCAGTTTTCTTGAATATTCGGAATGATCATTATCAACAACGCTAAGTGTAATATTCTTAATCTCATAAGTTGCAGCATATGGAAGCAGAATAAGTTGGATAACCGGTAAAGCAAAAATCATTCTTAGAATAAGTTTATCACGAAAGATTTGTAAAAATTCTTTTCTTAATAAAAATTTTAGTGTTCTCATTATAACCTGATCTTAAATCTTTTTATGCTGATTAATAAAAATGTTCCGGTCATTGCTAATAGAATTAATAATTCTTTCCAGATTTGTTCTATCCCAATTCCCTTTATCATTATATTTTTTACGATTATGATGTACCATTTTGCAGGAACCAAATTAGATAGTATTTGCAGAATAGTTGGCATATTTGCAATTGGGTAGGCATAACCGCTTAACATTACAACAGGAAGCATTAAACCAAGGAGCGAAATTAACATTGCAGCTTGCTGTGTTTCTGTAACAGTTGAAATTAGAATTCCGAGTGATAATGCACAAAAAATATAGATAATTGTTGAAGCAATTAGTAAGAACAAACTTCCTTCAATTGGTAATCCAAGTACAAACACACTCAATATCAGTATCGTGGCTACATTTATCAGTGATATTATAAAGTATGGAATCACTTTACTTATAATCACGAGCCCTGGTTGCATTGGTGAAACAAGAAGTATTTCCATCGTTCCCAATTCTTTTTCTCTTACAATTGCTATCGAAGTCATCATTGCAGAAATGAGGAGAAGAATCATTCCCATTACACCGGGCACTGAAGTGTATGCTCCTTTTAACTGAGGATTATAAAGCATCCGCATTTCTGTATTAATATTATAAGGTAATTTATTTTGCTGATTCAACTCATTTTGATAATCTTTTATAATCGAGCTTAAATAATTTGTAAGTGTTGTTGCTTGGTTTGGATCAGTTGCGTCTGCAATGATTTGAAGTTGAGCTTTGTTTGAATGTGATAATTCATTTTGAAAGTTGGGTTGAAAAACTACTGCTAATTTTATTTTCCCGGTTTTAAAAGATTTTTCAATTTGATCATTTGATGTAATAGTTCGGTCTATATTAAAATATTGAGAGCTTTCAATTTTTGTTATGATGCTTTGCGTTACTTCATCTTTTGAATTATCCAGAATGGCAATATTCGCATTGCGCACTTCGGTTGTAATAGCAAAACCAAAGAGAAGCAGCTGAACAATCGGCAAACCAATCAATACCAGCATAGAACGAGTATCTCGCAGTATATGATGAAATTCTTTTTGAATAAATGTTATTAATTGTTTCATTATAAATTATTCTCCACGTTTTGCATCGCGTGCAAGCATAATAAATAATTCATCCATCGAGTAAGCATTAAATCGTTTCTTTAATCCTGCTGGTGAATCAAGCGCTTTTATTACTCCATCAACCATAATAGAAACACGGTCGCAATATTCTGCTTCATCCATATAATGTGTAGTTACAAAAACTGTTATACCGTTATGAGATGCTTCGTAAATCATATCCCAGAATTGTCTTCTTGTAATCGGATCAACACCGCCAGTTGGTTCATCAAGAAAAACAATTTTAGGTGTGTGAAAAATTGCAATACTGAATGCTAGTTTTTGTTTCCAGCCAAGCGGTAGGGAACCGACTAATTTATCAGCTTCATTTTGCAAGTGTAGTTTTGTGATAAGTTCACTGCGTCTTTTTTCAATTTCATCATCAGATAATCCATAAATCCCGCCGAATAGCTGAATATTTTCATTGATAGTTAAGTCTTCATACAATGAAAATTTTTGACTCATATAACCAATACTCTTTTTAATCTTTTCAGTTTCTTTGTAAACATCAAAGCCTGCAATTGTTGCCTTACCGCTGCTTGGCTTTGAAATACCGATTAACATTTTCATTGCAGTCGTTTTACCTGCACCATTTGCACCAAGAAATCCAAATATCTCTCCTTTAAAGACTTCAAAAGTAATTTCATTGGCGGCAATAAAATCACCAAACTTTTTAGTGAGCTTATCAGTTTTTATTACAATTTCTTTATCCATCAAACTGCTCATTTCCTAAAGCCCTTCCCTTAGGGAAGGGTTGGGATGGGCTTTTTTCATCAACTGTATAAAACGGTCTTCAATATTTGGTTCGATTTGAGTGATCTCAAGTTCAGTGTGATCTTGTAAATATGATTTTAAATCATTCATATCCGCATGCTCTTCATTTAATACGAGATGATGATATTGCCCAAATGCAAAACAGGATTCGGTTTTAGAATAAGCTCGCAAATCATTTAAAAGATTAAACATACTTTCTGATTTTACAGCAAAGAGCTTTTTATCAAATCTATTTACAATATTTTGTGGGGTATCGATCTCTAAAATTTTGCCTGTTTGAATAAGCGCAATTCTATCACACAAATTTGCTTCATCCATATACGGAGTCGAAACAAGAATACTGATACCCTGAGCTTTCAATCGTTTTAACATTTCCCAGAATTCTTTTCGCGAAACAGGATCCACTCCAGTAGTTGGCTCATCAAGAAAAAGCACTTTAGGTTTGTGAATCAATGCACAGCTAAGAGCAAGTTTCTGTTTCATACCTCCGCTAAGTTTACCTGCGCGCCTTGTTTTGAATGGTTCGAGCTGCTTATAAATATCAGCGATTAAATCATAATTCTCTTGAACGGTTGTATTAAAAATCGTTGCGAAGAAATTTAGATTTTCCTCAACGGTTAAATCCTGGTAAAGTGAAAATCGACCCGGCATATAACCAACGATGTTTCGAATAGCTGCATAGTCTTTAACTACATCAAAGCTCATCACGGTTGCGTTACCCTCATCAGCAAGTAACACAG
>DATHSU010000123.1:0-4204 GCA_035463895.1 Ignavibacteriaceae bacterium
ATCATTTAATGACTTTGGCTCTTTTAGTCAGCGAAGAAATGGCTTTAAAATTGGGATACGTGAAGGAAATCAGGCATTACTTGCTACTTACACTTACCATCATTCTGATGGTTATAGAGAGCATAGTCAGGATTACTGGCACATTTTAAATCTGGTTTATGATGTATTTCCAAGCAGAAATACAAACTTTCAGTTATTGGGCTATTTCGTCGATGGTCTTATTCGCCTGCCTGGTTCACTTACAAAAGAAGAGTATGATCAAGACCCGCTTCAGGCTGGTCCGCAGGAAATAGCTCGCGATACAAGACGAATTAGTAAAAAAGGAAGGATTGGTACACGTTACTTAAGCAAATTTGGAAAAGATCTGAATAACGAAATTGAAATAACAACTTACGGCACTATTAAATATTTTGAGCGAACTGCCAGAACTTATAGAATATTAAATCGGTATGGACTCGGCACTACAGTACGTTATGTAAATAAATTAAACATTCTGGATAGACTTAATGAATTTTCAGTAGGGGGAGATGCGTTATATCAAAGCGGTCCTATTGAAGAATATAGAAATGTGGGCGGCAGAAAAGACGATGTTAATATCGGTATAACAGATGAAACAATTGGAAACAGCGGGTTTTATATTCTTAATAATTATGAAATAATTCCAAACAGATTTTCATTTCTGTTCAGCGGGCGGTATGATAATGTTTATTTTTCACAGAAAGATCAACTGCTTGAATCACGCAATTCATTGAGAAGGTTTGAGGCATTTACTCCTAAATTTGCTTTAAATTATAAAATAACTCCATCAGTTGCTGTTTATACTTCTTACGGCTTAAGTTTCGATTCTCCGGCAGGTAATGAATTAAACAACTTTCCGACAAGCTCGGATCCATCTATAAAACTCAATCCTGATCTTGAACCTCAAAAGTCCAAAAATTTTGAGCTTGGCATTAAAGGAAATTTAATATTTCCTCAACAGACATTTTTCCGCAATACGTTTTTTGAGTTAACGTTTTTCAACAGCATTATTGACGATGAAATTGTACCATTTGAAGTTTTTGGAGATGTGTTTTTTAGAAATGCAGCGCAAACTCAAAGAAGTGGCGTTGAATTCGGAACTAATACTGAATTACTCAAAGGCTTAAGATTGGCTGTATCATATACCTTTTCGGATTTTACTTATGATAATTATATAGCAAGGACTATAGATATAGTTGATGACCAGATTGTAACTGAGGAACAGGAATTTTCCGGTAATATTGTTCCAAGTGTGCCTAAAAACAATTTATTGCTTTCACTTTCTTATGAACGCAGCTTTTTGGGATTTTTAACCGCTTATAGTAAAATATCAACTCAGTATGTCAGCGGAATGTTTGTTGATGATAAGAATACTGATAAAACAAATGATTATCAGACAATTAATGCAACAGTTGGAATTGACCTGCAATTAAATAGATTTAATCTAAGATTATCGGGTGGGATGAATAATATTCTTGATGAAAAATACGTAGGTTTCATAAATATAAATTCTACTGCAGCAAGATTTTATGAAGCGGGTGAACCAAGAAATATTTTTGCCAGTGTACAATTTGGGTATACCTTTTAATCAGCTTTAATTTATAAATCAGAAAGTACTTCACTTGAAAAAATTATTTTACATCATATTATTGGGATCTTTGCTTGTATCCACAGATTATTTAAACTCACAGGAAAGATTTAATTATAAAAATCTGTCTGATATAGTGATTGGAAGCAATTTCAGAATCTATCCAAGTAATGTCAGCCAATCTGAAACATTTATTGTTAATCATCCCAATGATCCTGAAATTTTATTTGCTTCTGCTTATACAATTGTAACCAATCCATTTTTTATCAGTGAAGGTGTTTATGTCACAACAAATTCCGGAGTAACCTGGTTTGGAAGTGACACATGCAGTGGTGCTCCCATTCAGTTTCACGGCGGTGAACCAGCTATTGTTATTGATAAGGATGGTACTTTTTTATTGAACCGTTTAGGTCGGCAGCCAACCTTTATTGGTCTTTATTCGCACTACTCAACTGATAACGGAATTACATGGAGTAATCAAAAAACCATTTCAACTGATGATTTGGAAAAACACTCTTTATCAAGTGATATAAATCCTTTAAGTTCATATTATGGAAGAAGTTACGCCGTTTACACAATGTTAGAGCCACCATATAAAGTCAGAATGACGTATACAAATGATGGTGGTCAAAATTGGGTGCTACCTTTTGATGTGAACAATCCCCCGCAAAGATGCTTTGGAACCGATATTGATATTAACAAAACCGGTGAGGTTTTGGTTTGCTGGGCTGTTATGTCTGCTCCGCCTTCACCAAATGAAATAAATATTGGATTTGCAAAATCTGAAAACGGCGGTTCTAACTGGACTGTTCAGGAAAACCCAATTCAAACTAATGGAATAACCGGAGTTCTTTCGCAAAAGCAAAATATAAGGGTAAACAGCACTCCCAGAATTGCAGTTGATAATAGTAATAGTCCTTACAGTGGAAACATTTATATAGTTACATCGCAAAAAGAACTTGCACCTGCTGGCAGCGATCCTGATATTGTGCTTTTTAGATCAACTGACAACGGAAACACATGGTCGCAGGGAATAAGGGTAAATCAGGATCCGCTTAATAATGGAAAGTTCCAGTTCTTCCCTGCCATAAATATTGATCCTCAGGGTGGAATAAACATCATTTATCTCGATGACAGAAACACATCAAGTGACTCAAGTGGAATTTTCCTTTCACGCTCAACAGATGGTGGCAATAGCTGGACAGATTATGAAATAAGTGATCATAATTTCAGACCAACTGCTGTGAGCGGAATTGGCGCAGGCAACATATCAGACCATATCGACATAACTTATACAAATGGCAAGCTTTGGCCGGTCTGGATGGATAACTCTACAGGTGTTTATCAAATATGGACTGCTCCTATAACATTATCATTAGTAAATGTTGAAGATGAAAAACATTTATTTTCAAGTTTTGCATTAAATCAGAATTATCCTAATCCTTTCAATCCATCTACCAAAATCAGTTGGCAGTCACGAACTGGCAGTTGGCATACATTGAAGGTACTAGATTTGCTTGGAAGAGAAATTGTAACGCTTTTGGATGAATATATACCAGCAGGTAGTTATGAAATTGAATTTAATTCCAATGATGCCGGTTACCGAAACAAATTAACAAGTGGAATATACTTTTACAGATTACAAACTGGTGAGTTTTCAGAAACAAAACCAATGGTATTACTTAAGTAATATCATTTTCCTGGTAATGTTACGGGTTATTGAATTTTCGCTAATCTGTAATTGATACAAATAAACCCCTGATGGAAGATCATACAGTTCAATTCTTATTGAATGAATTCCTCTGCTGCGCCAGCCATTATCAAGTCCTTTAATTTCTTCTCCCAGAAGATTAAATAATTTAAGACTGATAAATGACTCGCCTTCTAAAGCATATCTGATTTCAGTCTGAGCATTAAAGGGATTAGGATAATTTTGAAATAAATGAAAATGATCCGGGTTTGCTGAATTGGAAAAATCTATTACTGAAGATGGTTCCTGCGGCTGATATACAAAGAAACTTCCTCCTTCACCCACCATAAAACCATTTAATGAGTCAACAAACTGAACATCATAAACAGCGGTGCTATCCTGCAGCGGATAATAATCCCAGGTTTTTCCGCCGTTTAAAGTATTTAAAGCCAGTTTATCTCTGCCCATTGTTGCCCAACCTTCAAAATTATTTCTGAATGAAATTGCTGATAAAGTACCAAACACATCCAGAATTTCTACCGTCCAATCAATTCCTCTGTTTGAAGTTTTCAATACTTCAATATTATAATTCTTTTCTATATCGCTGGTTAAAGTGTATGCTTCATTCTCGTTAAAAATATGAATGTCGTATGGAGGATCAGCAGTAACCAACCTGGAATCCCATGTCTTTCCTGAGTCTACCGTAGTCCAAACGACACCGACAAAATCAATATATCCTCCTACGGCATATCCGATTTGCCTGTTGAAAAACTTGAGCTCGTAAATTGGTAAATAAATAAAAGTTGAATCAATATTTTGAGGGATTAACCAGTTCTGCCCACCATCTTCAGTATATGCAAGTTCGATATCGCCGCCTATCCATCCGTTTAATGTATCAAAAAAAACTA
>DATHSU010000124.1:0-3555 GCA_035463895.1 Ignavibacteriaceae bacterium
TAAGCAGGAGTATATAAAATGAAAAAGAATTCAGCTAACAAAATTAAACTTGGGATATTTGTTTCCCTTGGTCTGGTGGTACTGATTTTAGCAATATATTTTATAGGGGCAAAGCAGCTCTTATTCACAAGTACATTCCGACTAACCGCTGTGTTCGAAGATGTTGGGGGACTTCAACCAGGAAATAATGTACGCTTATCCGGAATAAATATAGGAACGATAGAAAGCATAGGTTTGGTTAGTGATACAACAGTCATAGTTGATATTGTTATTGATGAAAAAAGCAGAAAGTTTATTAAGAAGGACGCTATTGCTACTATCGGTTCAGAAGGACTTATCGGTAATAAAGTACTGGTTATAAATCCGGGAACCGGTGGGAAAGAAAGTATAGAAGATAATGATAGAATTCAAACTGCACAGCCGGTTGATATCGATGATATTATGGTATCATTAAAAACTACCATTGATAATACAGCGATGATCACAGGTGATCTGGCTTCGATCGCAAACAATATAGAATCAGGACAAGGAACCATCGGCAGGCTAATGATGGATCAAACCTGGAGAGAAAATATTCAGGCTACTATTATTAATCTGAAAGAAGGTTCCGATGAATTTAAAGTTGTTATGGACAAAGCAGGTGAACTTGACAGCATTCTGATAGCTGTAAAAACCACAATCGCATCTACAGCCGCCATCACCAATGATTTAGCAGTGATTACAAGCAGTATACAATCAGGGGAAGGAACTATAGGAAGGTTGTTAATGAATACAACGGCTGCAGATAATTTTGATTCCACGATGTTTAATTTGAAAGAAGGAACCGAAGCACTTAAATTACTATTGGAGAAGGCACAAGAAAGCTGGCTGCTGGGAAGCTTTTTTTAAATTAATGATTTAATAATTAAGCAGTAGTGTATAATATGACCTAAAAGATGCAATCCTTTTTTCATTCTTTTGACCGATTGAATCTCATTCTCTCAAATCATCATATTGAACTTAGGATAATGTATAGCGAGTAATAATGATTAGCGTAGTAATTGAAATTTATTTACAAATAATTAAGATGGTATGATGAAAAAGATTAGATTGTTGATTATTGAGGATAATCGTCTGCTCAGGGATGGCATATTCTCTATTCTTAAACCTCACAAAGATATTTTAATAATTGCTGCTTCGGGTGACGGCAGGAATACTTTAGTTAAAATAAAGCAGTTAAAGCCGAATGTAGTTCTTCTGGACTTAGGATTGCGAAGTCAGAATAGTCTGCACGTTGTGGAGATTGTAAAAAAGGATTTTCCTCTTGCTAAAATAATTGTAATGGATCTGGCGCCTGTTCAGGCTGATATTCTTCAATATGTAAAAGCAGGTGCTAATGGTTTTATACTAAAGGATGCTTCTCTTAATGATCTGTTAATAACTATTCGTGCTGTGGCTGATGGTTCAACTATTTTACCCCCTTTATTAATTGATTCTCTTTTTTCACAAATTGTTGAACATGCAGTGAGAGAGGGTAAAACCAAAATAAAAGCTGCCGTACGAATGACAACAAGAGAGCGGGAGGTCGTTTCGCATCTTGGTGAAGGAATGAGTAATAAGGAAATAGGTCAAAAAATGCGTGTATCAACCTATACAATAAAAAGTCATATTCATAATATTATGGAAAAGCTTGCACTGCACACACGACTTGAAATTGCTAATTATTCTTACAGTACTGAAACACTAAAAACTATCACAAAAAGTATTTCAATTATATAAAATTAATTGATTTCTATTTGAATAAGGTAACTGTTAAAAACATTAAAATAATAAGAGACTTTCTTTATTAAACAGTAATCAGTTTTGTTAACAAGGTTGAATCTCCGCTATGTTTCTTATTTATGATTTTTAAAGTTTAACATATGCTTACAAAAGAGCCAAATAATTATTATCGTGAAATTCACTTCCTTATCGGTGCAGCAGCACTTGTAATAATTCTGGCCGGGATTAATCTCGCCCAATCGGTTGTTGTGCTTTTTCTGCTTGCTTTTTTCCTTGCTCTGCTCGGAGCCCCCTCTGTATTATGGTTAAAGAAAAAACGTATTCCGTCAGGAATTGCAGTTTTTATTGTAATGGCTGCTATGATATCAATCCTGATTTTGTTCAGTGCACAAATAGGATCATCCATCAGCAGCTTTACGGATGAGCTGCCCTTACTCCAAATACGCATTAATGAGCAAATCTCAGATTTAGTTATTCTGTTATCAGGCAAAGGTATTGCTGTTAACGAAAAAATTTTTCTCGAATATATTAATCCGGAATCCATAATGAGTCTTACTGCTGTATTACTTTCGGGATTAAGTTCTGTACTTTCAGACACTACTTTGATTTTGCTTACCGTAACGTTTATACTGCTTGAAGTATCAAATTTTCCGGTAAAACTCCGTGCGGTTCTCGGTGATCCTAAACAGGTATTTCCGGAGTTCACAAAGTTTGCCAATGATATGAAACGTTATATGGTCATTAAAACTTTAATAAGTATTTTCACCGGAGTACTGGTAGGTTTATGGCTATTAATCCTGGGGGTGGATTATCCCGTTCTATGGGGGTTCCTAGCCTTTCTACTCAACTATATACCTAACATAGGATCAATTATAGCTTCCATTCCACCGATTATTTTGGCTCTTATACAAAATGGTGTGGGAAGTGCAGTTCTGACAATGTCCGGATATTTAGTCATTAATATAATTGTGGGCAATATACTTGAACCGAAACTAATGGGTAGAAGACTTAATCTTTCGACATTAGTAGTCTTTGTTTCAATGATTTTTTGGGGTAGCCTATTAGGTATAATCGGTGCTATACTTAGTATACCGCTTACGATGACATTAAAGTTTGCATTTGAACGCAATGACAGAACAAGATGGATTGCCATGCTGCTTGAGTCAGAAAACATCAGCAAATATTCTGTACCCACGTCTGAAAAAACAAAAGCAAAATAATTATTAAATCAGATTTACTTGTTCAGTCTTACTCTTAAATGTAAAAGCACTCGCTTTAATAAGAAAAACATACCCAAACGATTTAGTCCCTTTTTCATTCTAGTGGTCGATTGAACAGATCGATGTTTCTTCATAATATTAACCAGCAATAAAAAAGCCAATTATGCGAACAGGTAAAAATGCATAGCCCCTGATTTGTAATCTTAATTGGTATTTAATTGCAAATATATCCATTAGATCCGGCTGCATTTAAAATGATATTTGCAGCCGGAATTTAATTATCACGGTATCCTTTTAAGAAGGAAAAAATGCAATACAAATCTGTTCATATTATTCCATTGACTATTATTTTATTTACTTTGAACAGTGCGGCCTTAAATAAAAGTAAAACAGATCTAAATCCAGACACTTACTTTCCTGTCAATCAAAATCTAACATTGGTTTATGAATCATCATTTGGTGAAAGTTTAACAAAATATTTTCAGGATGGTGATTGCATAATCAGCTTAAGTGAAGCAGATGATTTTGTCTACAAGCAGAATCTTATCTTAAAGGATGACGGAGTTTATACAAC
>DATHSU010000125.1:0-9406 GCA_035463895.1 Ignavibacteriaceae bacterium
ACAGAATTTAAACCAATTTGAAGAGGCAATCTTTAATTTTGACAGGGTTTTCAGGGAATATAAATCATCTGAAACAGCTGCAGCGGCAATTCTGGAAATAGGCAACATCCACAGAGCGACAGGAAACTATCAGGATGCCATAAGTGCTTACGATTTGGGAATCAAAGATCTTAATCGTTCTCCAAGAATGCCGGAAATACTTTTTAACAAAGGTAATACTTTAGTTCAGATGGATAAATTCAGTGAGGCTTTTGAAGTTTTTGATGAAGTTGCCATGTATTATCCCAATACAATATTTGCCGATAAATCAAGGTTTGAAATGGGATTGATTGAGCTTGCATTAGGCAGACACGCAAATTCCGATGTATTATTTAGATCGTTAGCTGATAAAAGAGGTGATGATCTTGGTGCTAAATCACAATATTACCTGGGTGTTTCGTTATTTGAACAAGGTAAAACAACCGAAGCAATAACATCGTTAGTAAGAGTGAGAACTGTTTACTTTAATTATGATGAGTGGCTTACTAAATCATATTTGTTATTAGGTGCTTGTTATGAAAAGCTGAATGATAATGAACAAGCTAAAGAAATGTATCGTGCCGTTATTCAAAAACATAGAGGAAATGCTTTTGGACAGGAAGCTCAGGAAAGATTAAGGAGATTGAAATGATTAAAAAAATAATCCTGTTTATGTTTCTTTTTGTATTAGGGTTAAATGCTCAGGATGAAACAAGACAAACACCAAGTATAGAGTTACCCGACTTTGTAATTACCGGGCGGGATGTTATCAGTGTTAAAAAAGTTAATAAGATTTCGCCGGATTTTGTTTCAACAATTTCCGATGAGTTTTTACGTCCTGCTTTTTCACCTGATGAACTTGAATTACATGATCTCTCAAATCCAATAAAGAGTGATTTAAACTTACTG
Organism: Ignavibacteriaceae bacterium; assembly: GCA_035463895.1. Taxonomy (GTDB): domain Bacteria; phylum Bacteroidota; class Ignavibacteria; order Ignavibacteriales; family Ignavibacteriaceae; genus JAGXRK01. The sequence continues at coordinate 928 of DATHSU010000125.1, forward strand.
GATTCAATTAGCTTTTACAGAGGAAATATTGAAGCCGGTGCAGGTTTATATACAATTCCTACGGTAAAAGCATCCTATGCGTACCCATTTACAAATGGAATTGTTCAAGGAGTATTTTCCGGTATTTATAACCGCGCTTATGATATTGAATTCAGCGACAGATATTCACTTAATTTAGGTGGTCATTTTGTTTACTGGTCTGATATATACAATAATTTTCTTCCTGGCACTCAATCAAATATAAGCGCAGATATAGGAACAACATCATTTAAATTATTTGCGTCACCTGATCCTCAGACAAGAAGAACCATTAATTATGGAAATCTCCTTATCGGACTGAGAAATAATTTTAATAAAAATTTCCAGTTCGGATTTACTCTGGCGGATCATGTTACAACACTGAGTGGTGAAGATTTTAACGATAACTATTTCAGATTAAAAGGTGAATCTAAGGTTTTAGTTTCAATATTGGATTTAGGAATCACTGCAGATTATCACAAACATTACATAAAGAATTCAGCCGGAAGCAAACAGGGAAGTGACATCTTTTTATTGAGGCCTGCAGCGGGTTTTAAGATTTCTGATATTTTCAGAGCGGCATTAGGATTTACATTCTCCAATTCCGGGGGTAAAAACTTTAATACTCCATATGCATCGGTGGGAATAAGACTTCATAATAATTTTACAATATTCGGTGAATATTCGCCAGTAGCTGAATTAATCAGTCCCGGCACATTCTTAAGAAAAAATGAATACTTTAATGCTATAAACTACGCAAGTACCTACTTTGAAAAATCCGATTATTTTGACGTTGCAGTTAAGTTTGAATATGGCCCTTATTATCAAATAAACGGTGGTGTTAAGTACTTTCGTTCTAATGACTATCCTTACTTTGTTAGCTCTTCCGAACAGGGTAAATTTGAACTTGAAACCATTAAGATGAATAGTATTAATCCTTATCTAAATCTGCTTTACCATCTCGGACCATACGGAAGATTTTATGGTACTTTAGATGTTGCATTGGTGAAAACTAGTATTGATACATTAAATAAGTTTGTCCCATACCATCCTGTAATCAATGCTGTAGGCACTTATTCCTATAGGTTTGCAATGAGACTGGAGAGCAGTGTAAAATTATCTTATTACTCGAAGACTTATGTTGATCTAAGCAACGAAATTCAAATAGATCCCTTTATTGATCTTGGATTGGAATTTATTTATACCTTAAAACCGGATTTAGATCTTACATTACGATTGAATAATTTGCTAAATAATAAAAATTATACTTGGTTTGGCTACAAAAGGATGCCACTTAATGTTATTTTTGGTATAAACTATCGTTTTTAATTTTATAATTTGGAATAATTAACTTTGACAAGATCGGAATTAATAAGAAAGATTTCTAAACAGGCAGGAGTACCTGATTCTGAATCCAGAATATTTTTTGAAATATTCTTAAGAAAACTTACTGCAATTCTAAGGATAGGTCAGGCAATTAATATTAAGGGATTTGGCTATTTTTATCTTCTACAGGGCAAGATCATTAAATCTGCTGACAATGTTGATTCTGAAAATTATCAGCCGGAATTTATTGATCTGATTTATTTCTCTAGTTCCAAAGTTGAAGATCTGAAAAAAAACGATGGATTATTTTTCAACATTCCAATTACTGATGAAGAAGAATTTAACTCCGTTGATGCTTCTTTCAGTTTAAGCTTTGGAAAACCGCTTATTCCCTTTAAAGGTTACACCGAATCAGATTTTTATATACCGCATACTGGTTCTGAATTAAGACGATTGATTGAATCCAAGGTTGACAAGAATATTGAGAACGCTGAGATTACAAATACAGATGACTTATTACAGGCAGTTATAGAAATTGATTCTGACATTTTTTCCAAACCTTTAACAGCCAAAGAAGATGAACTGATAATAGAACCTGAAGGTTACTTATCAGTTACAAAAATCAGTGATAAAGATTTTACAAAGTTAGAGTGGGATTTAGATAAGGATTTGATCAGGCAGATTGAAGAAGAATCAATAATTGATATGGCTGATTCTTCAAATGAAGAAGGATCTGTTATAAGCTGGGACTTCAGTAGTTTCGAAGATCTTAATTCCGAAACTATTCAACCAAAAGAATTTAATAAAATTGATGAAGTTGAAAAACAAAATAAAGAACAAATACAGGAAGATGAAAAAATTTCTGATGAAGATGAGAAGAGAAAAGATTCAATTACAGAAAAACCTGCTGCCAGTGATAAATTTGAAAGGGTTAAATCTTTAACAAAATTTTCTGATATTGATCTTAATAAGAAGAGTGTCTCTTTTACACCTTCAACTCAGGAAAAAGAAGAAAGATTTAAGAAAAAAGTATTTGGAGAAAGCTTTCCAGAGAAAAAAGATAAGCCGGAATTTGTTGATCTAAAGAATAAGTTTAAATCAAAAGTTGAATTAGAAGAACAGGAACCAATAGACGAGCTTGTTAAAAAACCTTTCCGAATTGATACAAAGGATAAAACGTCTATTGAAACGGAAAAAGAAAAATTCAGACAGAGAAGAATTAAGTTAAGAACATCATATTCACCCTATTTCTTGCTAGCTTTTTCTTTGCTGGTTATCGGTTACGGAATATATTATTATCTTAATAACATCAAAGGAGTTAGTGAAGTACCGGTTGAAACAATTGTTAAAGAATTTAATACCGATAAAATGGTTGTTGTTGACAGAGAGTTTGATTTCCCGGTGACGTATCCATACTCGCCAAAACCAGAAGGAACTATTGATGAATCTAATATACTTGACCTGAAAGAACCCGAGCAAGTTAAAGTAGAAGAAGTTAAAGTAGAAGAAGTTACAGAGGTTATTCCTGACGTTAAAGCAATAATTAAGGATGAAGAAAAACCCGTTCAACCGGAAATAAAAGTGAACAATCAAGCTCCATCTGGTTCGGTAAAAACAATCGGTGTGAATTTGTTTAAATACGGAAATGTCTATATAGTTCAGGTGGCTGCATTCCGTAGTAATTCTGTTGCTGAGAATGAGGCCGGAAGATTCAGGAACAAAGGTTATAATGCTTTCGTAGAACGTGCCGAAGTTGATGGCGGTATTTGGCATAGAGTTCGGGTTGGAAATTTTACAGTTTTGGAAGAAGCAAAAAAGTTTGCAGTTCAGTTTAAATAAATTACATTGTATATCATATAAAGGATAAATATGAATCTATTCGATATATTTCTGAAAGGCGGCTGGTTAATGTGGCCAATTTTGGTTAGTTCAATAATAGCACTTGCTGTTGTGATTGACCGCTATACTGTTCTAAGAAAAACCAGAATTAATGTACCGGCTTTTATGGTTAGAATCAGGGGAATGATAAAAAAGAAAGATATTTCCGGTGCAATAAGTCATTGTATGCAGGAAAAATCACCTGTTGCGAACATTGTTAGAAAAGGATTAAAGAAATACAAGCTTGGTCATACCAGAGTTAAAGAAGCAATCGAAAATGCAGGAAGACAGGAAGTCAGTAAACTTGAAAAAGGTTTAACAATTCTTGCTACTGTTGCTGGCGTTGCACCACTACTTGGATTTTTGGGAACTGTAACCGGAATGATTCAGGCGTTTATGACCATTGAGGACCTTGCTGGTGCCGCTAATCCCAGCGATTTAGCAGGCGGAATTTGGGAAGCACTTACCACTACAGCATTCGGACTAATTGTTGGAATTCCTGCATTGGCTTTCTATAATTATTTTTTAAGTTCCGTTAAAAGAACTGTTGAAGATATGGAAACAGTTGCCAATGATGTTATTGATGTTATTCAGGATGAATCTACCGATTTAAGTGATATTGATGATGAAATAGAAATTGATTTATAAGGTGTAAAATGAAATTTCAAATGTCTAAACAGCCATTAAGTATCTTCAGCTATTCTTCTTTGACAGATATAGTTATGCTTCTGGTGGTTTTCTTTCTGTTAACATCTCAGTTTGTTATTCAAACAGGTGTTAAAGTAAAACTGCCCGGCTCAAAGTTGAATGAAAGATCTGAGCCAACTATGATGATAGTTACTTTGACCGAAGCCGGAGGTGTGTACCTCGGCACTGATGAAGTTGGTATAGATCAGCTTGCTTTTAAATTAGGAGAAGCTAAAGTTGAAACTCAATCAGATAATCTGATAATCCGATCTGATAAAAGTGTATCAATTGAAATGATAATTAAAGTAATTGACGCGGCTAAAGCATCGGCAATTGATAAATTCACAATAGAGACGGAAAAAGAATTATGAACTATCGGGATATAAAAAAAATCTCATATTCCGCATCGTTGTTATTCCATTCCATCCTGATGGTATTTTTCCTGCTGATAAATTTTACTTTTGAATTTCCTGCAAAGGATTATGTAGAATTATCTTTTGGAATATCATCAGAGTTTGGTTCCTCAGGCGCAATTGGCGAACAGTTAGAGCAAATCGAGGAACTGGCAAAACCACAGGAAGAAAATATCACTGAAAATAAAAATCCTGAAGTGAAAGAAGTAAAACTTCCCGTAGCAAAAAACACGCAGGATGAAAACGTAATTAAACCGGCCGAAAAAGAAAAAGAACAGAAAAAGGAAACGAAAACTGAAAGTGTTAAGGAAACCACTTCAGATGTTTCAACAACAGGAAAGGGTAATCTGGCACAGGGTGAAGGAAGCTTTGGATTTGATATTGAGTGGGGCGGTATGGGCACAAGAAAGATCTACAGTTATTCTCTGCCATCTTATCCTGACGGAGTTAATAAAGAAATTGATATTCGTTTACGCTTCACTATAAAACCTGATGGTACAGTCGGTTCAATAAATCTGCTTACTAAAGCAGATACACGTTTAGAAAATGCTGCAATAAACTCTTTATGGCAATGGCGATTTGAACCACTGTCACCAACCCAGCAGCAAGGCGATCAGACTGCGGTTATTGTTTTTCCTTATCGATTGCAGTAGGAGTTTCGTTATAATAGAATTTATAGAAAAAGAACTCTGCAATAGTGAGCAGTGTTAATGAGAAGGTATCCCTATCGTAGTAAATTCCAAAGCCTTCGGGTTTCATAACAAACTTTGCAATCAAACCGGTTATTGTCCAGCCGACTGCAAATAGTATTCCAATTAATGCAAGATTAATAAAACCTGAAGATAACCCTTCCTCCTGCCATTTTTTGGTGAATACAATAAGCAGAAACATTAAATGAAGAAAAAAGATAAAAGCTGTAATCATTATTAATCAGTTCTTCTATTTAAAATAGCCATCCCAATAGCGCCACCAAGCATTCCGAAAATAGAATTTGAAATGAAATTACTTATGAAGATCATTACAACATAAAAAAGTGAGAATCCCGTAGTGAGGATTTCTTCTGCCATTTGTTTTATTATTTTTATTGATTCATCAGCCAAAGGACCAAGATTCCATTGCCTCATTAAAACTTCTGTTTGAGGAATTGAATACACTAAATCGTTTGTTTTAGTTATGAATGTAATTAGAACATCAAAAGAAGTAATAAAAAACGTTGCAAATAACCCGGTTAGGAATCCAAAATAAAGTGCCTTCTGAATAGTTATTTTTTCGAAATCATGGTTGATTTTTCGATCAAGAAAAAGGGCAAAAATTGCAGCACCCGGCACGAGAAGGCAGCAGGCAAAACTTTTTAGCAAGGGTATTGTAGTAAGCACCGAGGCAGCAAATCCGCTTACCAATGATGGAAAAACTTTCTTCACTCTTTACCTTTATTATTTTCTACAAAAGAATTTTCAATTACAGACAAAATATATACAAACGCAGTTGAACCGAAAAGCAAACCGGAAATGAATGAAATTGTATGGGAATAATCATAAATGCTGATTTTTACGAAGATAACATCCAAGAAAACGGGAATGATGGAAATGATTAGAGGAAGTAGTTTAAGCTGAAAATATTTTTTATTAAAAAAAATAAGATAAGCGGAAATAGCTAATGCTCCGATATAGATACCTAAACACCTTGAACACACGAATAAAAAATCATTATTACATTTAAAGCTTTTTAGTTGATTCTGGTGGCAAGCAGTAGAATAAATTTGATCGCTAAGAAAATATAAAATCGGAGAGTTGATTCCTAGGCAAGGAATAAATATACCCGATGTCCAGAGCAGTAAACCCGAAAAAAATAATATTCTTAAATTCTTAGTAAGAAACTTTAAACTATTACTCAAGGCAGCAGCGATAAAACTAAAATTTCTTTTTGGGATAGGATATAAAGTTTATTATTATAAACTAAAGAGGATAGAATAGTCAAGTTTTTGAAATCGCTAATATCAATCTCGCTAAGTATGTTATCTGCCGACCGTAAATTCTGAAAATAAACCCCATCACTGGAGTTAATAGTAAGTATATCGAAAATAATTCTGATAGATGTGATCTTATCAGCACTTTCTATTTTCCCAATTCCGTTGCCAAATGAATCAAAAATAATAATACCTGATTCATCAAGTACATAAACTAAGTTATTTGGACTAACAGCAAAAGCTTTAGGATTATTAAGTTGATAAATACCTGCATCGAAGCCGCCAAAATTCTGAATGAAGTTTCCAAACAAATCAAACTTAATAACTCTTTGGTTTTCTGAATCAAGTATATATAAATCACCTTGATTTGAAACCGCACAACCCAGCGGGTAACCGAATATTTCAGCAGAATTATCTTTATCACGAGCCGATAGTGATGATATAAAATTAAGATTGCGGTCAAATCTTTGTACTCTATGATTGTTTTTATCAGCAACGTAAACATTTAAAGTTGTTGCAAAAACATCCACGGGATCATCAAAAGCGTTTTCCGTCCACCCGTATCCTCCTGTAGATTTTAAGATATTGCCCAAAGTATCTAGACTTATTAACTCATCATTACCCGAATCAGTAACATATATGGTACCCGAAGCAGAAATATAAAATGAGGAAGCAGTTTTAAATTTACCAATTGAGTTTAGGTATTCTACTTGCTGGGCTGAAATTGGACTGGTAATAATCAATATTATTATTAACAACTTTAAATATTTTAACATCATATTTATAATTTAGCATTTAATAAAACTTATTAATATGCAATTTTAATTAATTGCATTTAGAAATCAAGTTAGATATATTTCGGGCGAAAATAGAGGTATTTTTTGTCCCGTGGTGTAATTGGCAACACGTCTGACTCTGGATCAGAAGAGTTCAGGTTCGACCCCTGACGGGACAACGATTCAATTAACAATAAATAAAAATTAACAATTGTCTTCATATTGCACATTATTTGTTGTTAATTTTTCATTTTACACTGGCGCGTTCGTCTAGTGGCTTAGGACGCCGCCCTCTCAAGGCGGAGATCACGGGTTCGAATCCCGTACGCGCTACAAAATACAAACAATTCTTAATCTATCACTTGTAATTCACTTACATTCTATGAAGTCTTAAAGATGGCAGTAATTATTATGGCTCATCGTCGAATATAGAAGAACGTCTTAAAGCACACAGTGGCGGAAAATCATAATATACAAAAGGGCATAGACCGTATATTCTTCATTATTATGAAACATTTATCACAAGGAAAAGGGCGATTGCAAGAGAAAGGTTTTTTAAGGGCCGGAAAGGATATAAATGGCTTAAAGAGAAAGGAATAATAAATAAGTCGGAGATCACGGGTTCTCCCAGAGGAACTCCTTAATTGCGCTATAGGAGGCAGGAGGAATCCCGTACACATTACTTTAGGATCACAAGCGGAATTTATTTCCGCTTTTTTTATTTTAGTAATATGAAAAGATTCAATAAACACATTTTTATTTGCGAAAATAAAAGACCTGATGGTCATCCGCGTAGTTGCTGCATGGATAAGGGAAGTTCTAAAATACGTGAAGTATTCAAGAAACGTTTAAAGGAGTTGGGCCTTAATTCTGAAATTCGTGCAAACGCTTCGGGTTGCCTGGATGCTTGTGATTTTGGAGTTTCAGCTGTTGTTTATCCTGAGCAGATCTGGTATGGTAATCTTAGATTAGAAGATGTAGAGGAAATTATTCAATCACATCTTTTAAATAACAAACCTGTTGAAAGATTAATGATTGCTGATAAAAGGTTCAACAAAGATGCCGTTAAAAGCTGAAATTTCTTACTCAAAAAAAATATTTGATCTTCTTAAGAAAGAATATCCGAACCCCAAACCTGCATTGGTTTACTCAAATCCATTTCAACTTTTAATAGCAACAATACTTTCAGCTCAATGCACAGATGAAAGAGTTAACATCGTAACTCAAACTCTTTTCAAAAAATACAAAAAGCCGGAAGACTATATTGAAGTCTCATCAGAAGAACTTGAAAAAGATATATTCTCAACTGGATTTTATAAACAGAAAGCAAAAAGTATAAAAAACTGCTGCAGGGAATTAATTGAAAATCATAATGGTAAAGTCCCGGCTGATTTTGATGCGTTGACAAAGCTAAG
>DATHSU010000126.1:0-6689 GCA_035463895.1 Ignavibacteriaceae bacterium
TTACTCCAAATATTCTGAAGAGACACATACGGATGGTCTAACTGTATGGGGTATTACGAAAGCAAAAGAAATGTTCAAAGGCAGCAAGGTTAATGATCGTGATGGTAATGTAATAAAAGTAAACTGGAAGGAAACAAATTCCGCTGATGACCTGATGCACTTTTCCAAAAATGATATGGCAAAGATGGCTGCTGAGGTTGGCGATCTTTTTTACATTTCTGATGCAAGAAAAATATTAGGCGGATTAAAATCCGTGCACAGCACTTATGGCGAACCGCACGATGAAGATGGAATTGTTTACCTCACCCGAGAACATATCGAACAGGGGCAGTTTGTAAAGGATAAAATTCTTATTGCTGAGAAAGAGATGTAAGAGACCCCTCTCCTAACCTCTCCCCTAAGGGGAGAGGAATAGGAAATAAATTATATTAGGAAATGATTTTTCTCCCTCCTATGTTTACTCCTGGAAAATTAACTTTTATAATTATTACACTATCTAAATAACACAAATCAATTATTGATTTAAATTTATGCCAACTTTTGAGCAAACCTGGCTACCCTACATTTACCTCTACGGTGTTGGAGGACTCTTCTTTATTATCGGAATGATCACCATTAAAAAAAGCGGCGGTATTGATCTTACAAAAAAACGTCACCGTTACTGGTGGAAGGTTCTGATCTTCGGAATGATCTATTTTATGATTTTTCACGCTGTGCTTATTATTGTGGCACTTTACTTTTAGTCACATAAATAACTTCTTAAATCTGGACTGATGTTTGATTTTCTCACCTCTACAGGTAGGCAATGTGGAATTTCTTTACATCTTAGTAATGAGAAAAAAATGCCCCTGCATTAAGGGTACATAATGCAGAGGCGATTGGCGGATCGCCTGAACGAATTCAGGCAACTCAAATGTAAAACACCTTTGTTATTCTTTCAACATCTAAAAAAATGCGGGGCAAGAAAATGCCACCCGTCTCAAATAAATTAAACTACTTAACTTTGGAAAGTTTCTGGATGACTGACTCAGTTTTTTCAGCACTGGTTAAAATAATTTTGTACAGATAAGTTCCGTTTGCTACAAAGTCCCCGTCTTCATCTTTTCCATCCCAATAAATTTTATTGAAATCATAACTCAGATCTGAAGCAGGTAATTGAATCTCCTTTATAAGTCTTCCTGCAATTGTAAATATTCTGATCTTTATTTCCTCCGGAATCTGTGTCAGTTTAAAAGTAAAATACGTACCGTCAGAAAAAGGATTAGGATAATTATAAACATCCATCATTTTTAATTCATCCGATACCCTGAAATATTTTACTCCGGAAACTGAATCTGCAAAATTACCGCCGGGATCTCTTGCGGTTATTCGCAGCAGGTAATCACCGCTTTCAAGCAATGGCGTATAAGTAGCAACAAGCTTAGGATTTTCAGGATAAAAGCTGTATGAAAGATTTTCAAAAACTTCTGCTTCATTTAAGAATACTTTAACTAAAGACGTATCAGTGAAAGGGACATTCGATTCATCGCTTATCTCAATCCTAATTACAGGTGATGCTGAAATAAAATCTCCATCAAAAATATCCTCACCATCAAAACTGATTGCAAGAGTTGGCACAGTTGAATCCGGAATAACCACCAATGTCCTGGAAAATATGTTATTATCCTTATAGAACTCCCTGAGCTTGTTTTCCGGATCTACATTAACAATAAATCTTTTCAATCTATCAGCGCCTTTTGTGCGGTAATCAGTTGTTAAATGCAGAGAGCTTTCCGAGCCAAGACTTTCGATAAAATGACTGACTAAAGTATCAACCGTGCTGTTTTCATTTATCATTGTAACGACCACAGAAAAGCTGTCCGCTTCAGTTTTTGAAGCATTAAAAACATTAAAATACAGCTTAGCTTCATCACCAATAAAAACAGTATCTGACTCAAAGTAAACTGTTTGGAAGTTAATTCCTGTCTCAGGCAGTTGTTCATAACTAATTCCAGCTGAGAAGATTTCCGGTGTTACCCCATCAATATCAGCATTAAGTTCATAAGATAATTGCAGTTTAGGATATTCCTCTGCATTAACAAAATTTAAATCAATAGTGCCGGAAGGATTACTTGCTGTCAATAATGTATCCCCTTCTCCGTTATCCGCGACGCCTATTAACTTAAATTGAATACTTGAACTTCCGGGCACATTGTATTGTGATAGCACGTTATTCCACTTTTTAACTGGTCCTATAACGTTAGTTTCAATCAATCCGGAAAATCGTGGTATTGAGTAAGTAGAATCAATAAAGACAATTCCATCGTAAGGACCTTTAACAACCTCAATAACATCACCGGGTAACGCACCCTTCCTGCCGATAATTGCCCACGAACCGCGAAAGGTAAGGTTATCAATTTTAGTACTTCCTAAAGTTTTGATTGCATTTTTCAAGTTAGCTGAAATATTATTTGCTGCATCATCGGCAACACCCAGAGCAACAGTTTTTCCTTCTGGAATAGAATCTATTAGTGCAACAAGTGCCTGCATATTAGTTGGATTATTAAAGAGATTAAACCATGCTGTAGTATCTATTTCAAGTGTTAAGGGGTCGAATACTGCAATGCCCATTCCTGCAAAAAATGTATTCGAAAGAAGGTTGATTCCATTTTTAGCAATTACGCAGCTTGCACCCGCATAAAAACCTGCTGATGAGACAGATATATTTTCTTCCCTGTTTGTAATCTTTAAGCTTCCATCGCTGTAGTCCAGGTCAGTTAAGTTTTGATTAACGAATGCAATTGAGTCACTCACAAAATAGCTGCTTCCAGAAGTGTTTATAAACGATTTAGGCAGCGAATATTCTGAACCTGCTGAATTTAGTTTATATCTGAAGTAATATCTTTTATCAGGATCTAATGTGACAAAATTTATCTTTGTAAAGAAGGTATCAGAATTAATGGTATTTGTTAAAGTATTAGTAAACATTTCATTTTCTGATATTTGATATAAAAATGAAATGTTATCTTCTTCATTTATGAACGGGTTAAGCAAAGTGATTGAAGTAAGTTCCGGATTTTCAATTCGGTTTTCAATCAGATCTCTTACTTCATTGGAAAAAACTACAAAGGTATAATTGAGTTCATTATCATCTTTATATATTTCATCTACCTCAGTATTAACATCAAGTTTTATTTCCATTGTATGCAGTCCGGGTTTTTCAAGAATGTTAGGAAAGATAATTAATGAATCCTTAAAGTCAGGCAATAGTAACCTGATTAAATATGTATTTATGATCTGCTGATTAAATTTATGAATGACAGAAACAGAGAAACTGTCCGCAGTAACAGTTCCAAAATTATTAATACTGATAACTGCTTTAATTGAATCCAGAGCATTTGTTGGATTATTCTCTGAAATATTAATATCATTAAGTGAAATTTTGAGGTTAGGTTTGGATGGAATTCCAATCCTTACAACCGGATCACCAATTAATGTATTTGTTAAAGCAAATATTCTGTATGAGGTTGCAGAGCCAAGATTCTGAAACATTTTTATTTTCGCCAGAAGAAATGCATCACCGATTTCCTTATCAACAGAATTAATTATGCTCTCATAAAAATATCTTGGTACTGTAAACGCAGTGGAAGTAAATCCTAGTGATGAATTTCCTATGTAACCTATTGTCTGTCCCGTATTGCGCAGCAGAAATCTTTCACCGAAACTAACAATATCAGGTTCACCAAATCTGTTAGTGGAACATCCAAAATCCGTTATTAAAGGATTTCTATTCACATCATTCATCAATTGATCAGTTTCACTAATGCTGTTATCCCAAGTTGCTGTACCGCTATGCCCGAGATAGGAAATAAAAACTCCGCCGTTTTTAATAGCAGATGAAATTTCTTCAGGAGAGTAAGGCCCAAAATCTGTCAACGGATCCGAGGTTTTATAAAAATGTGAAAATGCTCCTTTTCTTGGTGCCGGTTTTATGTAATTGTTAATTACAAATTCATTCGTACTTCTTAGTTGAAATAATTCCAATGTGTCAGTTGCAATACCACCGGAAAAAAATAAATATCTTTTGTTAAATTCATCGAACCTGGCGTTAAAGTTGTTTTCAATTTTTGAAGCATAATATGCAAGTTCATCCGGCTGATTGATTGGAATTCTTCCGACTTTCATTTGCGGAATAAGTGCTGATGAATCATTCCAGATCACAAACCAGTTATCGCTAACCAGGCTGCCGAATGACGGCACAAAATTTCTGCCCCCTTCACTCCTGTTGCATTAAAGAAATAATCTTTATAGTCGTAATTAGCATCACCAATGATAGTTAGATATTCAGGTTTTGGCGATTGCCTGTTTTGAAAAGTAACAGCAAGATAATTTTTGATTGCTTCCGGAACAGGGTATCCATAACCGAATTCATCAAAGATATCCTGAACATTTATCAGTTCAGTTTCTGTGTTGTACAAAGATGCTATTACAGATAGATAGTTCTGAGATGCATCAATAAAAACGGGATGTGTTATTGCCAAATAATCCTTATGTGCCGTTACAGATCGTAGATCACTGAATTGTTTTTTATAATAAAATACCGGCTTAATGGTTTCAGCCGGTGCAGCTGCTATATAGGCATCTCCTGCAGCAACAGTATCTGTAAATAAAATAATATTATTTGATATCTGAGCATTTGTAATTTTTTTAAAATAAGGCCTGACTTTATAGATTTCATACTGCTGCAATGCAGAATTTTCAATTTTTATTGTTCTTATTGAACTGCTTACATAATCATCTATTACAAAATGAAGTGAGTTATTATTTAATTTTAGTTTTCTTGGATATTCAATTTCATACCAATCTACTGCAAGAAAATTAGGATTTGTACCGTTGCTGTAATTTCTTACAGATAGTGTATTACCGGATTCAGTTAAAATATTTGAGCTTATATTGCCGCTTAACAAAACCTGTTCATTTCTGTTAACTATAGCAGAATCGAGAAACCCTCCGTTAACACTCATTGCAATGTTGTGAGAATTAACTGAAACGTTTGAACCACCGCTTACAGCTTTATAATAAAACTTAGCTGTTTTTCCCGGAATTAAATCAGGTGCATTAAATGAATAGTTTCTTGTTGTACCGGAGTATAACCAGACAGTTTGAGAATAATACCAGGTTTTATTTTTATTCCAGTTAGGAGATTGATTTTCAAGTTCATTAATGTTTGCCGAGAAATAAACACGATTATTTTCAACGTGTTCAAAAGATTTATAATAATCTAATGTGTCTGCTGCGATGATTGTTGAATTTAAAACAGGAATCCGTCTACCATCAGTTATAGACCAGGTTAAAAAATAAAAAGTGGTATCAGTAAAACGGTTAAGGTATTCGTTATATTCCTGATTAGATGAATTAATGGTTCTATGATCAATTTTAGAATAATTCATAGTGCCGAAAAATTCAATATAATCCTGATCATCAAAAACTTCATCGTCTTCACCGAAAACAAAAATCGGTGTCTCCTTACCGAATTCATAGAGCTGAAATGTTTTAGGATTTATAGATGATGTAATTATACCCGCTGCTTCCAGATCGGATTTTGTAACTCTGTACAATCCATCTTTAGCAGTTCCCAGCTTTAGATAATCAGCGTTAAAGTTGATCCAATTACTTGTTGAATCAACTATATCAAAAACAGGGTTCGCTTTAAAGCTTTCTGCAATCTCATAATTGTATATAATGTTATTTTCAATTCCATCGAAGCTATTCTGACCGGATGACAAACTGTTTAAGGAGTTACCTGTATTAATTTTTATCCGGATATTTTTTCGCTCTGTTATTGAGTTGTCTGATTCATTAAAAAAATGGGTGTTGATTTTTACCTGGACACAATAATAATCTCTAAACCATCCGAAACCCTCCAGTTCAATTATTTCAGTCGATTGATATTGATTTTGCTGATAGTAAATCTCAGAGTAATCTTCAACAATAGTTGAATCATTAATCTTCAAAAGTTTTGGATTCAATTGCGGGATAGTTCTTAAATGTTTTGTTTCATCAAATGATAAGAGGCTTATCAGTGGGTTTGATTCAGGCGGCAGGGCAATTAAAATTGTTTTAGAAGGCAGTTTAAATTCACCTGGTTTTGAATAGTTTGTAGAACCATAGTAGTCTTTAATTATAAACTCCCCTTTTTGTATTTGAGAAAATCCGGTTTGAGTTTCCTCAATATCAAGTATAAAACCATCTTCAGTTATTTCAACTCTGCTCTCTGTTTGAGCAGAAAGTGTTATCGATAAAATTGACAGCAGGCAAATAATCAGTTTATTCATTTTTATTATTGATTGAATGATGTTTAAATGGAATATTTCCATTGTTTTTCCATTCCCGAATAAATGTTTTTAGAATTTAAGATAAAGAACATTACCTGCCAAAATATAAGTATAATTGGCATATTGTTATTTATCCGGATTGGTAGCAAAAGTCTTTTATTTCTATTTCCGGATAAATAAGGTTTATATCTGAGATTGTTAATTGCAGTAATATTTATTACCTGAATCAGTGCACTCCTTTGATAACTTATTTAAGTTAAATATTTCTATTATTTTTCCGTTAGTAAATGTTTTTTGTCTATTTATTCTAAAATAAATAAAATATTTTTACTTGAAGATTTCAAAATCACTTACTATGATGAATCTGTTTTAGAT
>DATHSU010000127.1:0-25143 GCA_035463895.1 Ignavibacteriaceae bacterium
AAGTACAAAGATGTATGGAATGAATGCAAAGAAAAGAAATAACGGGAACGGCATTGGGAATGGAGTAAATGAAATTCCTATTAATATTCCGGATAGGATAATAAGAAGTCTGTCTTTTCTGATTTCCTTTCTCTGCTCAGGGAATAAAGAATTATTTTTATTGAATATTTTTGGATTCATTTTTCTTTTTGAAGAAAAAATATCTGATTGTAAAAAATAAAACTATAATTATGGTAGCAATAATTACAATATTGCTGTATGTATCAAGATACCGGTCAACCTTTTCAACATTTTCACCGAACAACATTCCAAGATAAATAATTAAAAAATTCCAAAGGAATGCACTAATGGTTGACAGTATTATAGTTCTCTTAATATCAAGTCTGCTCATTCCGGCAAAGAATGAGACAACCGAACGAGTGCCGGGTAAAAAGCGATTAACGGCAATTATCCAGAAACCGTATTTATTAAACCAGGCTTCTACCTTAAGTACGGCTTCTAAACTGATGAATTTTAATTTACCTGACTTAATTACTTTTTTATCAAGCATCCAGCCGATAAAAAACAATGTCATAAATCCAAGAATGCTGCCTATGGTTGTTACTATTAAGGTAGGAATAAAACTAAGGGTTCCTGTTCCCACAAGTGATCCGCCGATTAACACCACTAAATCACTCGGGGATGGCGGAAAAACATTTTCAACATAAGCAAAAGCAAATAAGGAAGCGTAAATCCAGAATGGAGTTAATTCACCAATATGTGAAAGAATATCTTCAATCATACTTTTTCAAGTAATACTGTTGCAAATGCTGAAACACCTTCTCCTCTTCCGATGAACCCAAGTTTTTCCGTAGTAGTAGCTTTAATAGATATTTGATCTGTAGAGATATTAAGGATTGAAGAAATGGTTTCTCTCATTTTATTTGCATAAGGTGAAATCTTCGGTGCTTCTATTGCGAGAAAAGAATCTATATTTCCAACCTTAAAATCTTTTTCTGAAATGAGTTTATAAACCTCAGACAGTAAAACTTTACTATCAGAATCTTTATACTTAGGGTCGGTATTGGGAAAGTGAATTCCGATATCACCCAGCGCTAATGCACCAAGCATAGCATCACAAATTGCATGAAGCAGCACATCCGCATCTGAATGTCCTGCAAGTCCTTTTTCAAAAGGAATTTCAACTCCTCCTAAAAATAATTTTCTGCCTTCCTGAAAGGCATGAACATCAAATCCAATTCCGGTTCTGTATTCCATTTTATTTCTTATGCGTTTTCTCTGTAAAAATCTTTGCGTACTCTGCGTGAAAGAAATATTTAGTCACGCAAAGGTTATTGTTTAATATCTGACATCAAAATTTTTAAATTCTCCTTTATAATCACTCCATTCAACGGCACATTTATTTACCTGAGCATGTGATGGTCCGACTTTTAATTCTTTTATCAATTCCTGAATCAGTCCTTCATCACCCTCAACTACTGTCAGCACTTCACTAGTAAATAAATTCTGAGTATAACCTTTAAGTCCTATTCTTTGAGCATGACGAATGACAAAATATCTGAATCCGACTCCTTGCACTAATCCGTTACAAATTATTTTAGCACGTTTAAGTTCGCTCATTTCTTTTTTCATAATATTCTGAGAATAGTAACCCGATGAAGATAAACAGACCTCCAAGCAGACCAAAATTAGATATTTTTTCACTTAGTAAAAAGTAAGCAAAAACAGCTGCCATAATGGGTTCGAATGAATAAATTATTCCGGCTTTTGTTGGTGTAACAATTTTTTGATATTTCAACTGAATTACTGTTGCAAGTATCGATGCAAATAAAGCAGTATACAAAACTGCAAATATTAAGTTCGGGCTTAATGAAAATTTAATTGTTTCAATATTGAATGCAGAAAATATTAATGCAAAGATTATCCCTCCTAAACCAGTGATGAACAACTGCATAAAAACCATAGGCATATATGGATGCTTTTTTGTGAATACATCTACATACACAACCTGGAACGCAAAAAGTATTGCACAAAGAAGAGTTAGAAAATCTCCAATATTAAAATCGCTGCCAAGTTCATCTATCAAATCAAGAAAGTGTTCTCCTTTAGTTGATAATAAAATCAAACCGATTAAAACCAAAAATATACTGAAGATATTAAACCATCGAGGTTTTCTTCGTTCAATAATTAATTGAAGAATTGGTATGAAAACAACAAAAGTACCGGTTATAAATCCGGATTTGGTAGCCGTTGTATAATTAAGTCCGATAGTTTGTGTGGCAAAACCGGAAAAGAAAAAGAAGCCTAGTATTGATCCGGCTATTATTGTTTGTTTATCAACGTTAAAGAGCTGCTTATAAATAAACGGAAATAATAATAGTGCAGCTAAACCAAAACGAAGTGCAACAAAAATCATTGGTGATGAATCATCAAGTGCACCTTTTATCAGTGCAAATGTGGCTCCCCAGATTATTGTATTAAAGAGAAGAGCACTTTCACCAAAATATTTTTTCATTCTGAACTTCTCTTACTCATTCTATTATTCTTACTCTACTCTTTCTCTTTTCCTCTCCCGTAGCCAAATGATTTTAGCATATTTTCATTTGATCTCCATTTATCTCGAACTTTAACACGAAGTTCGAGATAAACTTCTTTCTGAAGAAATTCTTCAATTGCTTTCCTGGACCTTTCACCCAGTTTCTTTATTGCTCTACCCTGGTTGCCGATAATTATCGGTTTCTGAGTGTCTTTTTCAACAACTATTTCAGCGCTTATATAATCTTTTGCATTTTCACGTTCCTTGAATTCAACAATAAGAACTTCGCAGCTGTAAGGAATTTCATCTCCATAAAAATCAAGAATTTTTTCACGAATAATTTCAGATACAAAAAATCTTTCATCAGCTTCTGCAATTATATCTTCAGGATAAAGTTTTGGACCTTCCGGCAGAAAATCAATTATTTTCTCCAATACGGACGTAACATTAAAATTAAGTTCCGCTGAAATCGGAATTACGGCATCAAAAATTTTCATTGACTGAAATTTTTCAATAAACTCTTTTACTCTCTCCTGGTTAAGAAGATCAACTTTATTAAGCACAAGTATTTTAGGATTATTTTTGTATTCAAAAACTTCCTTCAGATAATCATTCATCAGAGCCCGTTTAATTTCCTTTTCATCGCTAACATCAATAATTATAATTAATAAATCGGCATCTTTAATTGCATAATTAACATCCTCCATCATTTTTTCCTGCAGAAGGTAAGATGGATTGAGAATTCCGGGTGTATCATTAAAAATTATCTGATAATTTTCTTCCGTGAGGATTCCAAGAATTCTTTTTCTTGTTGTTTGCGGTTTCTGATTTGTTATTGCAAGTTTCTGTCCGAGCAATGTATTCATCAAAGTAGATTTACCTGCATTAGGTAAACCAAGTATGGTTACATAACCAACTTTAGGCATAATAATATCTTCTCGATTCTATTTATAAAAATGATATGTAAATATACTCATCGATATTCGGAAAAGTATATTAAAACAGATGAGTAACAGAGACTAACTGCTCAGTTTTGTTTTTGATTGTTTTGACATTTCAAAGAAGAAATATCCCGAAACAAGTAAGACAATAGAAAGTATTGAACCGAAAATGGAAATGTTGAGTCCGCTGAAAATGTTAATTAATGAGTGTATAAGCGATTGAGAATAATTGCTGACTGTTTTCTCCGCACCTGATGAAATAGTTTCAGAAACTTCACCGGCAATATTGATAACTAAATAACCAACAAATGATAAGCATAACAATGAGAAGAATGATATGATATAAGTAAAAAAAAGCTTTTGCTCTTTTGGAACTCTATTTTTTTTAGATATCCTTTGCATTACTTTTAGAGTAAATCCGACCGGTACTTCATCGACCTGGATTCCTTTTAATTCTGTATCAACTCTTTTTAGTGCTGATAATCTTTTCTTCAAATCAATATCGGTTAATAGTAATTCATTAATATTGTTTATTTCTTTCGTAGATAATTCACCATCAATGTATTTGTTTAATATTTCATCGGATATGTGCTTCATAACAATTCCTCGATCAGATTATTATCAATAATAATATTTTTTAATGAATTTCTTGAACGATATAATATAACTTTCACATTTGATACAGAAATATTCATTACTTCACTTATCTCTTCACAGCTCATTTCATCAAGATAGAACATCGACATAACTGCTGCGTGGTTTTCCGGCAATTGACTTATTAGTTTCTTTAATAACGTTGATATTTCCTGGTTATCAAATTCATTAAGATTACTTTTATATTCAAGTTCAAAATGATCATCAACGGATGACATTTCATTTTCAATTTTTCTTTTCCTGGATGAGAGCCTTGTTAAAGCTGTATTATAAACAATCTTATAAAACCAGGTTGAAAACTTTGATTCCTGTTTAAAACCCTTTAAAGAATTATAAGCCTTCAAGAAACAATCCTGTAAAACCTCCTCAGCATCGAGTTCGTTTTTCAGCATTCTCTTTAAAAGAGAAAATGCTTTATTCTTATAACGATCTATAAGAACAGAGAAATCCGCACTATTGCCCCGTTTAACTGATTCTATAATATCAAAATCGGATATGTTTCTCATCAGCTTTTTAGACCGTTGATAATGGTTTAAGGTTACAATCAAACTTAATTATTTTTTATCAAATATTATCTGCCTGAAACTGTAACCATAACAGTATCACACTTGTCTTAAGTTTCAGATAATGAAAGTTCAGGGATTAATTAATTGTAACCTGAATTTGGTTTTAACAGTCTCAAAAATAAATTATTAGGAGCCAGCAAAATGGAAAGTGTAGTTGCCGTATTTATACCAATAATTATAACACTAGTTATCGGATTAGTGTTGGTTACTTATTTTTATTTCCGTTCGCGTGAAAGACAAATGCTTATCGATAAAGGATTAAGCGCGGATCAAATAAAAGAATTTTTTGACAGCAAGAAAGATAATTTTAATCTTCTTAAGATCGGTGTGATAGTAATCTTCTTTGGGTTAGGGCTGGGCTTCGGTATGATGCTTCAGGATGCAACCTCTAAAGAATACTGGATTCCATTCAGTCTTTTTGTCCTTACAGGAATTGGGTTTGTAATTGCTAATCTTGTTTCAAGAAAAATGATGAAAGAGAAAGTATAAAAAATGATTTAAAAGCCCCTTCCTTTAGGGAAGGGGTTGGGGATGGGCTTCTTATTCCTGTGCTTCAAGCCATCGTTCAGCATCAAGAGCAGCCATACAGCCAGTACCTGCGGCAGTGACTGCCTGACGGTAAGTTTTATCCGCAACATCGCCTGCTGCAAAAATACCTTCAATGTTTGTGTAAGTAGTTCCAGGCTTAATAATTAAGTATCCAGTTTCATCCATATCAAGAATTCCTTTAAACAAATCAGTGTTTGGTTTATGTCCAATACCCATGAACAAACCATCGGCATCAATCTGCTGTGTTGATCCATCAACAGTATCTTCAAGTATAACACCTGTCATTCTTTTCCTTCCATCCTCTTCAACACCAAGTACTTCTTTTACAACTTTGTTAGTCATAAACTTTATCTTAGGGTTTTTCTGAGCACGTGCAAGCATAATTTTAGATGCTCTGAATTCTTCTCTTCTGTGAACGATAATAACTTCACTTGCAAACTTTGTGAGAAAAGTTGCCTCTTCCATTGCAGTATCACCACCGCCGACTACCAGAACTTTCAAGCCTTTAAAGAAAAATCCATCGCAAGTTGCACAGGCAGAAACTCCATAACCCATATATTTTTTTTCACTTTCTATACCAAGTAATTTTGCAGAAGCGCCTGTTGCGATGATAACGGCATCAGCGGTGTATTCTTCATCATAAGATTTTAATTTGAAAGGTCGATTTGAAAAATCCACTTCTGTTATTTCTTTGTAGATAGACTCGGCGCCAAATCGTTGTACCTGCTTCCTCATAACATCCATTAATTCAGGACCCATAATTCCGTTTTCAAATCCGGGATAATTTTCAACCTCGGTTGTAATTGTTAACTGACCGCCCGGCTGCATTCCTTCAAACACAACTGGCTTTAGTTCGGCTCTTGCCGTGTAAAGTGCAGCGGTAAATCCGGCAGGACCTCCTCCAATTATTATTACTTTGTAATGATTTTTATTTTTATTGTTCTCAGACATTTTTTCCTCAAAATAAGATTCTGTAAAAAAGATTAAAATTTGTATTCGTAAGATTCAGATAACTTGCTGAAGATTCAAATATTCATTTTAACAAATGATTAACAATAGTTTTCCGCTCTTGCCGGACTGACAATACAATTTACTGTTGTATGAATTCAGCATTTCTTTTTAGTCCTTTTAACTTTGCTCTTTTAATAGGACTAACAGAGAACTTTTCTTTAAATTCATCTTCATCCAATTCAACTATTTCATCGATTCCAATTTCTGTTCTGCCTTCAACCGGATGAAAATCCTTTATCGCTGTTTGTTCAGAAAATTTTATGTTCCATGGACAAACATCCTGACAGACATCACATCCGAAAATCCAATTATCAAACTTTCCTTTGAACTCTGGATTTATTTCATCTTTATTTTCAATAGTCAGAAATGAAATACATTTGTTTGAATCAACTACATATTCTTCCACAATTGCATCAGTCGGACAGGCATCAATACATGCAGTACAGCTTCCGCAGTGATCTGTTATAATTTCAGAATATTCAAATTCATAATTTGTTATGATGTTTGCTAAAAAGATCCAGCTGCCGATTTCTTTGTTAATAACGTTAGTGTGTTTACCCAGCCAGCCAATTCCGGATTTTACTGCCCACACTTTATCCATTACAGGTCCGGTATCAATGTATGATAAAGTTTTAAGTTCAGGTTCAAGTTCAAGAAGTTTTACTTCAAAGTCAGCAAGCATTTCCCATATTATTAAATGATAATCTTTACCCCACGCATAACGGGAAACCTTGCCTGCCGGCAGGCAGGTTTTTCCTTTTGTATTTTCGTGTGAGTGCTGATGATCCGTGTAGTAATTAACTGCGAGTGATATTACGCTTTTAGCCTCAGGAAGAATTTCTTTTACATCTTTTCTTTTATGAACATTCTTTTCCATATAACTCATCGTTGCCTGATAACCTTTATCCAACCAAAGTTCTAACTTTTGTATCTCCTTGTTTAACGGTTCTGCTTTTGCAAATCCGACCAGATCGAATCCAAATTCTTTAGCTAATGATGTTACTATTTGGTTTGTAAGGTTTAACATTTTAGTTAATGAAGTACGAATCACTGGTTAGAAATTGTTTGAAAAAAAATTACCAATTCAAATCTCTCTTTGAAACCTTGACAAATATATTATCATCTTGAATTATAACAGGATATGTGGTTAAACGGGAACTTCCTGTTCTAAGTTTACCCGTTTTCAAATCAAACATCCATCCGTGGGCAGGACAAACAACACAATCGTCTTCAATAAATCCATCATAAATCAATGCTGTGTGCTGGTGCGGACAAATATTACTCAATGCATAAATTTCATTATCAACTTTAAACAAAGCTACTTCAGTGTCATCAATAATAAAACGTTTACCCTGTCTGTCAGTTAAATCAGAAAACTTACAGAGTTTTGTAAAAGAATCATCGATCATAATTCATCAAATGTTTTATAGAAATTATCCTGAACAATTCCCTTATCCGAATGTTTTACGGTTGATAATGCTATTTCAGGATCGTGTCCAAAAAACAAGAACCAGTTCTCTTCTGCAGCAAGTTTAAGATATTTTTTCTTCTCTTCAAGAGTAACTAATGGCTGAAGATCATAACCCATTATGTATGGAATTCTTATATGAGATAAGAACGGCATAAGATCGCAGCAGTAAAGCAAAGTTGTTGAACCATCAGAAATTTTTATCATCTGCTGACCGAAAGTATGTCCGTTTATTACTTTAAATTGAATTTCATCATCAAAAAATTCATTTTCATTAGTAAAATTCAGAACGCCCTCCTTTGCAAGAGGCTCAAAATTAGCTTTAATATAACTGCCTCGATCTCTATCTGAAGGATTCATTGCCCACTCAAAATTCTTCTGCTGAACATAATACTTTGCATTTGAAAAAACTGGGACCAGTTTTCCGTTCTCAAGTTTTGTTGATCCGCCTGTATGATCGAAATGAAGATGGGTTATGATAACATCTGTTATCTGGTCAGGTTGAATATCAAAAAGTTTAAGTTCGTGTTCAAGTTCAAGATTAGAATCTATTCTGAAAATTTCTTTTGACTTTTTATCCCATTTAGTGCCCATACCTGTGTCAATTATTATTTTTTTTGATTTTGATTCAAGCAATAAATTTCTTGTGGCAAGAGTTACTCTGTTTTGTTCATCGGGCGCATTAGTTTTTTGCCAAAGAGGTTTAGGAATTATTCCAAACATAGCACCGCCATCAAGGCCAATGAATCCGGAATTGATACTTTTAAGGTTATATTTTCCTATTTTCACAATTTTAGTCAATTTGTTCCTACTACAAATTTAAGAAGAATATCGGAAGGAAAAATGAAAAAGTCAGATTATGAGATGTTAAAAGACTAATAAAAAAATAAGGGCATCGAATAATGCCCTTATCTCCTCTGAACTAACTCCCCCGTTTCGTTTCAAGTAACTAACTAATCAATCATTCAACTAACAATTAAAGGAGTAACTAAATTTTTATAACTGATTCACCGGGACAATTTGTAACACATTGAGGTTCATCAAAAAAACCTTCGCATTCTGTGCATTTGTCCGGTACTATGTAATAATGATCTTCAGAATAAAATCCTGTTGCACCGGAAGGAGTGGTATCGCCTTCACTAAAGGTTTTACCATCAATAGTCCAGGGAATTCCAGGCTCGTAAATTGCATCATTCTGGCATTCTGCGACACAAGCTCCACAGTTAATGCACTCTTCAGTTATTTGATAAGCCATTTTGTCTCCAAGTAAAAATGTTATTTAGACAAAACCATTTCTGTGCCACTTTGGGAGCATAAAAACTCGGCTTAAAATCAATATTTAGGGTAAAACTAATAGGGTTTCTCAGAAGTGAAAAAAGAAGTGCCGAAAATAAAAAAGGCGCCCGAAGACGCCTTAATCTCTAACCATTATGTTTATCTCCCTAATCCGTCAAGATAGTCTTTTCGTTTTAAGAGTGTATCTTTGTCTTCAACGTGTTTGGGATCAGGTACACAACAGTCAACAGGACAAACAGCTGCACATTGCGGTTCATCATGGAATCCAACGCATTCAGTACATTTGTCGGGAACAATATAGAAGAACTCAGAAGAGTAGAATCCTTCAGCACCCGATGGAGGTGCATCACCTTCACCATAAGTTTTTCCAGCCAATTCCCAATCTACTCCTCCTTCATAAATTGCAGTGTTCGGGCATTCTGGTTCACAGGCACCGCAGTTTATGCACTCTTCGGTGATCATTATAGCCATAATTTATTTCTCCTTTATAATATATTTCATAAAAACAAAATTGTATTGAGATGTTTTATTTATTGTTAAATAAAACTGATTGTCTTTAGCAAATATTAAAAAATATTGGACTATATAGCAAGCAATATATAATACAGGTCAAAATAATTTAACAACGATTTATGTTTCAGATTGGTTTATTAGCATCAAAATCGATAAATATTGCAAACATTCAACTTTGAATCCTAACAAAAAAGTCAAGATAGCAAAATAAATTATTAATATTTCCAAAAACATTTTATATTTAGCAAAGTTTAAGGTTTATCACCATCATAATTAAACTGAAGATATTCAAGAGAACGATTTGTAATTTTTCTGTTTTCTTCTCTGGCAAATTTTTCTGCATTATACGAATTACCATTGTAAAACCTCAACCACAAAAAATTAGCAATCACTAAACCATCAAAAATTCTTTCTTTAATAAAAGCATTTATAGTTAGATACCCCCATAAAACATTCCATCCGAGAGAGAGTATTCCACTCAAATATTCGCCAGTGTAAAACTGACCCGCACCAGGAATGATATAAGACAATACTTTCGCTAACTGCACATCATACAGTGAATCATAAACAGTTTGCGAAAATGATGCTAATTGATGATCGGGATTGATTTTAGAAAATTCGTCTGAAGCTTCCTTCCATTTGTCAGAAAAGATGTAACTCCATCCCTTCCAATAATAAAGCTCTTCTTCTTTATTTATTAACCTATCATCAAATAACAACTCATCAATCAGGCGATTTGCTCTTTCTGTAGTCCGCCTTAGTATATTTAGCTTAATAATTTCGATCTTGCAAATGTAAACCTCTTCAATTGTTCGGGAAGCAAGTTCTGCCAGAGTGAAATATCTGATAGCTTCAAAAAACATTCCACCGGATTTATAAGAATCAGCAATATAGAAGTTTGCTGAATACTGAAACTCTTTTTGATGGTCAAAAAACAGTAACCTTTTGAATTCTGTTACTGCATCAAAATAATTTTCATTTTCATAAAACGACTGTGCGTAACGGAATTGTTCAAACATCTCCGTCTGTGAATTGATACATGTTGATAGAAGGAGAAAAATTTGAATTGTAAGAATTATTCTATTTGCAAAACTCATATCGCTCAATAAAATAATTATGGGTTTCAAGAAATAATTTCACATTCTCTTTATATTCATAATCAACACGTTGGTTATAGATATTTGCTGAGACTGCTGATCCATAAATATTTCCCGCGTAGAAAAATGCACCAACTCCTGCAAAAATCCAACCTCTGGTAGTGTGGTCATTTTTAAAGTTATTATAACTAAGAAATGCAAAAAGCCCATTTAATACTAAAGATGTTAATCCTTCACTTATCTGGTTTGTATAAATCTTTCCTGCCCCGGGGACAACAGAAGAGAGTAATCCTGCAAGAAACGAACTTTTGTAGGGCGGTTCTTTTTTTTGCTCGTAAAATTTCAGCATTTCATTCTTTTCTGAATCGCTAAACGTAAGCAGGAATGTGTTTTTGTCCGGAAGTTTTAACTCACTGAACAGGTAAGCGATGTTAATCAGTTTTAATTCAGTTATTGAGGCTTCTTTAGTGTCAATACTTGTGAATGATTCAAAGTTTTCGGCAAGAAGTAAAGACTTAAGATATTCAGACCGTGCTCTGTAATAAAAGTCTGATTGCATGCATATTTTCTTAAATAATTCCGCTGCCTGTTTGAAGTTTTCAATTTTGGAGTATCCAAAAGCGATTTTAAATAAAACAGTATCATTCTTATAGTGCTTTATATATTCTTCATATTCAATAACAGCACGAAGATAATCCTCTGAACAAAATAAGTAATCTGCAAATAGTTTTTTGTTTTCAGGTGAGTGGAAGTTTTGTGAATAACTGAAATTAATTGAGATGATTACGAATAGAAATATTCTTATCATTCTTTATCAATTACTATTAAGGGTGGAATATAGGCGGCAGAACCCGGGCAATACAAATTTGCCGGATCGTAAAGCCGACCTGATTTGTGTTTCGGATATCTGTTTTGTCTTCCAATTACACTTGCATCCCTTGTAAACCTGTCAAAAAACATCAAGGTACCAGTTACAATATTTGTTTCTTCAACTGCATCAACAAAAAAAGCAGAACAACTTGGATAAAAGGGACAGTTATCACCATCCAGATCGGAAATAAGAAACCAGTAGGCGTTTATAAAGGATTTTGCGACTGCATTTACCGAGTTCTCAAAATTAATAGAATAATCTCTACCGAATTCCATTGATTCAATGCTGTACGTATAATTTGATTTTCCCCATTTCATTTTTTCTGATTGAGGGAAAGCATAAACTGAAAGCAATAAAACAAAAACAGATATTATTTTCATCAGACTTATTTTGGGTCTAACAAAGCTCTGGCAATAACCATTTTCTGAATTTCCGAAGTGCCTTCGTATATTTCTGTAATTTTTGCATCGCGCAGATATCTTTCAACAAGATACTCTCTTACATATCCGTATCCGCCGTGAATTTGAATAGCTTCTAAAGCACATTCAACTGAAATTTTAGAAGCATACAGTTTAGCCATTGCAGCTTCTTTGTAATAAGGTTTATCTGCATCCTTTAAGGCAGCAGCTTTAAACGTAAGCATTTTTGCACCTTCTATTTTTACAGCCATATCTGAAAGCTTGAACTGAATTGCCTGAAAATTAGAAATCGTCTGTCCGAAAGCTTTTCTTTCTTTGGCATATTTTACTGAAGCATCAAGAGAAGCTTCTGCAATACCAATTGCCTGAGCAGCAATGCCAATTCTTCCGCCATTCAGCGTGTTCATCGCAAAATTAAACCCGCGTCCCTCATCCCATACCATATTTTCAGCAGGCACGCGGCAGTTTTCAAAAGTAAGTGAACAAGTGTCTGAGCTTCGTATACCAAGTTTATCCTCTTTAACACCGTGACCAAAACCCGGCGTGCCTTTTTCAACAATAAAAGTAGAAATACCTTTATGAGCTTTTTCTTTATCGGTAGTGGCCATCACTAAAGTATAATCTGCATTTATACCATTTGTAATCCAGTTCTTTATTCCATTCAGCAAATAATAATTACCATCTTTATCAGCCGTTGTTTTTTGTTTTGTTGCGTCACTTCCTGCTTCCGGTTCGGAAAGAGCAAAGGCACCAAGCTTTTCACCTTTAGCAAGAGGAGTTAAATATTTCTGTTTAATATGATCTGAGCCGTATTTCTCAAGTCCGTAACAGACAAGCGAATTATTAACAGACATAATTACGCCCACACTGGCATCAACCTTTGAAATTTCAATCATAGCTAAAACATAACTAATAGTATCAAGTCCGGCGCCTCCGTATTCAGGAGATACCATCATTCCCATAAAACCAAGTTCACCCATTTTTTTTACTATGTCAACTGGGAATTCAGCATCCTTATCGCGCTGAACTGCTGAGGGAGCAATTTCATTTTCTGCAAAATCCATTGCGGATTCTTTTATCATTATCTGATCTTCGGTTAATTCAAAATTCATGGCTGGACCTGTTTTGTTTGATTAAAAAATATTTTTAAGTTATTCCCCATAATAAAATTATTTGGGAGAGATACTTCCAGCTCAAAAATAATGTATTATAATTTATACCGCAATCAATTTTTTAATTGAACCTTAGATTGAATTAAAAAGATTTCTGAAGATTTAAATAAGGTGAGCTGATAAAATGTTAGCAGAACAACAAACTGAGGAACAAATAACCAAAACAGTTCTTAAAGGTTTAACACTTAAAGAACTAAAAGATTTTTTTACCGTCGCTGACGAAAAAAGATTCAGGGGAGAACAGGTATTCCATTGGTTATATGGGCATATGGTTGAAAGTTTTGACGATATGGCTAATGTACCCAAGTATCTGAGACGGAAATTAAATGCTTATTGTGAAATAATGACTTTAAGCAACCTTACCTCTGAAATGTCTCCACGTACCGGCACAAAAAAATATATCTTCCAGACAAAAGATGATCACAAAGTTGAAGCAGTTGTAATCCCCGATCCTAAAAGAACTACACTGTGTATTTCAACACAGGTGGGCTGTCCGCTTGACTGCCAGTTCTGTGCAACAGGGCTAATGGGTTACAAAAGAAACTTATCGCCCGGTGAGATATTTGATCAATACTTGCTTGCCGCCAAGGACTATAATCCCAGAAGCGAAATAACAAATATTGTTTATATGGGTATGGGTGAACCATTGCTCAACTTTATAAACACACTTAAGTCACTACAGATTTTTGCTGAAGATAAAACAAAAGGAATCAGTTTAAGAAAGATTACGGTATCAACTGCCGGTATTGCTCCAAAAATTATTGAGCTCGCAAATTCCGGACTTCGTGTTAAAATCGCACTTTCCCTTCATTCCTGTTTTGAAGAAACAAGAAGTAAGCTTATGCCTATAAACAAGAAGTATTCATTGACAGATAATCTTGAAGCTGTGAGATACTATGCAAAGCAGACGGGCACCAGAATAACTTTTGAGTATATTCTATTAAAGGATATCAATGACAGGCAGGATGATTTGAATGCTTTGATAAGGTTATGTAAATCTTTGCCCTGTAAACTTAATGTAATTCCTTACAACTCAATTCATCATATGAATCCGAAAGGATTTGCGGCTGAATTAAGACCGACAACTAAAATAAAACTTGATGAGTTTGTAAATAAATTAAGAGATAATGACGTTACCGTTACCGTAAGATATACACAGGGGGAAGATATTGCCGCTGCGTGCGGACAGCTTGCCTACAAACTTGAGCATCCCGATGATCTTTTATGAAAAAGTTAAGCCATGATGAAATTGCAAAATCGCGAAGCACTCTAGATACTCTTAATCAGGTAAATAAACTTCCTGTAACTGTTGTTTTAAGCAGCATCAGAAGCAACTATAATGTTGGTTCCATCTTCCGAACCTCTGACGGGGCAATGATAGAAAAACTTTATGTGTGCGGCTATACACCCCATCCTCCAAAACCTGAATTGCCCGGCGGCAAAAAAGAGATACACAAAACTGCTCTCGGAGCTACAGAAAGTGTTAGCTGGGAATATGTTAAAGATCCAATTGAAGTGATAAAAAATTGTAAAGCCAAAGGCATAAAAATTTTTGCACTTGAGTTAACTACTTCAAGCAAGCCCTATTATGAAATAAGCGTAAAAGATTTTCCTTTGTGTCTTGTGGTTGGTAATGAAATATCGGGTGTATCGCAGGATATTCTTGACGAGTGCGAGTTTTCAATTGAAATTCCTCAATACGGAATTAAGCAATCATTAAACGTAGCAGTGGCTTATGGAATTGCAATTTTTGAGTTGAGGAAAATATTTGATCTGAATGTTAAACTGCCGCAGTAAAAAATTCTTCGCCGTTATCCTTGGTATGAATCATTAATAAGTTTGCCCTCACCATTTTAACCAAAGTTCGTGATGCTCTTCTTTCAGAAACATTAACAAGATTACTAAGTTCTTTTACTGAAATTCTCTCTTTCTTAGCAAGATATTCAAAAACTGTTTTTTCATTACTGCCAACAGCATATTTTTTCAAAGTCAGGTGGCCGGAATTCGACCTTAATATACGAATCATTTCCTTACTTGCCTGAACACTTTTATCATTTACACGAATAGTTACCACTGCCTGGTTAATATCAAACTGATCCGAATAATCCTGAAGTCTGTGCGGTTTATTAGGTGATTCAGGGATGGATGCAATCACTATTTCCTTGCCGTCTAATTCAACAAAAGAAATTTGAAAATCTAATGAAGGTTCACACATTGTGAGGGCAGTTTCTTTTATGAGTTCAGCAGTTTCCTTTTCGCTTTCAACACCAATAATCTCTTTATCATCATCAACGCCAAAAAGGACATATCCTCCTTTTGTATTAGCAAATGCTATCATTTCACGTGCTATTTTATCAGGTGTGGAAAATTTTCGCTTAAACTCACATTGAATATTTTCCCCTTCTTCAATGAGTTCTTTTAATTCCCTGTATTTCATCTGCTAGAATTAAAATAAAATAAATAATTTCGGTGAATTTTATCTTGGTTTTCTCGGATTCCAGAGAGCTTCAAGCTTTGTTACAGGCGATCTGTCTTCCGGTTTTACTAGATCAGGATTTACAAGCGCTTCTTTTCGTTTTTCTTCTTCGTTCTTACGGAGTTCCTCTACATCAGGCACAAAAGCTTGCGCCGTGTAGTCAATACTATCAGGTTTTTCTTCCATTTTAATTTCGAGATCATTAGGAATGCTGTCTTTTTCAGAAGTCTGCAATGCTGATAATCTTTCCTGCTCTTCTTTTTGTTTTCTATAAATTTCTTGCTTGTAACCGCCAAGCTTTTTAGCAACTTCTCTTGAGTAAACTGAAGCGGCGTATTTTACTGAAAGCGTATCATATACAACTGCAGCTGAGTCAGGCATTTGTAAATCCTTTTCCAGGACCCAACCTGCGGCATAAAGTCCTTTAGGCGAATAATCAGATTCAGGATATAAGCGATAAATGCTGAGAAACTCTTTTAGATCCAATTCATAATTTCCAGCTATCATTTGAGATTCTGCGCTTATGTATAATGTTTTTGCAGGATCATATTCAAGATCGATCAGCGGTAAATCTAATTTGAATGCAGCAGCATTTACAATACTGGCATTTTTATAGTTATCATATAAGTAAAGAAATAAACTATCTGCAACGGATTGGTTATTTTGTGTCTGATAATAGCTACCGAGAGCGTACACCGTATTTGGATAAAAATCTGACTCAGGAAATCGTTGTATATTATCTGAGTATAAAACATAAGCTGAATCAGGTACATCTATTTCTGCCAGAAACAAATTGCCTAGTTCAAGCTGCAATTTGACAATTATATATTTAACTGAATCAATAGGTATTGATGGTCGCCTTGGAGGGTTATTTTTAAAGGCAACAGAATCCAGATTAACGCCCTCAAGTTTTGGAGAAGGCTGCTGGCCTCCTGAATCAGGTGTAAGTTGTGCCTGTTTATCTTTATTCATGAAATATTCATTGAGCACGCGGTTAACATCACTTGTATCAAGAAAAACACCTGTTTCCAATAATGTCATCAAAGAGTCACGAACATGAAGTGAATCTTTTGTCCTGAAATATCCTATTAAAGCTGTATTGACTTCATTGGTATCAGCAAAAAGTCCGAGATTTAATAGGTTCAAAAGGGAATCAACAACCTGAATTGAATCCTGTATTCTAAGGGAATCAAGCAGAAGGAGTGAATCATTTATTTCCGGATCGGACTGAAATACGTTGCTCCATATATCCTGAAGTTCCTTTTCTGCAAGATAATCTGATAGCAGCTTTAATGAGTCCTGAACATAATCGATTGAATCCTGAATAAAGATTTCAGGATTTTCTGAATAGAAAAGCTGATTGTTGTAGTTATCTACCTGACCACGCAAATTAAAATACTTATTGAAAAGCTGATTCTTATCTCTTACTTGCTGTTGATACTTTTGTGGTGGATTACTTGTAAATGCTTTTTGATAATAAAATGCAGCGCTATCATAATTCAACGATGTATATTCATAAATTCTGCCTTTGTAGTAACTGGATGCTGCCGCAACCGGAGTGTTCCTGTAAGATGTATCAACTTTTGTAAATTCCTCTAGAGCTTCCTCATATCTGCCAAGCTTTTCTAAAGTTATTGCCGTTTCTAAATCTATCTCATTGTACTTTTCAAGAAATTTATCTTTTCTTCTCATATCTTTGAAGACAATTAAAGCTTGATCATTTCTGCCGGCATCGCGAAGAGCAATAGCATTATTAATATTTTCAGCTATTTCCAGATCAAAATCAGGTGAAAACTCAAGGACATTTTCATATGCTAATATTGCTTTATCAAGATCATTAACATTTATATATAACTTACCCAGTTCAAAATAAATTTTTGATTTCATTTGTGAATTTGCGAAAGGCAGCATCTCCTCTGCTAACGCAATTGCCAGAGTATAATTTTCATTTGATATTCTGTGTGTAATTTCCTCAATGAATGAACCGTAAATTATATCATCATTGTCAACCTCAATAGCTCTTTTTCTGGTGTCTTCCAGTAGCGAAAGTCCGTTCGTAAAATCTCTGAGACTCATATTGCACTTAGCTATCCAATAATCGGCTTCCAGTCTCATTTCATTATCCGGTTCAATAGCCAGAAGCTCTTCAAATTTTCTTTTAGCTTTTTGAAAATTCTTTTGATAATAAAATGATTTTCCAAGC
Organism: Ignavibacteriaceae bacterium; assembly: GCA_035463895.1. GTDB lineage: Bacteria > Bacteroidota > Ignavibacteria > Ignavibacteriales > Ignavibacteriaceae > JAGXRK01. The sequence continues at coordinate 17,773 of DATHSU010000127.1, forward strand.
ATCATTAAAGCATCATCTACATATGAGGTGGTAGCATGAAACTGCAGAATCTTGGAACATTTTTCAATAACTTTAACAAGTTTGGCATTTGCTGCACCTGATACAATTAGCGGTTCAGTTGAGAAAAGATCCCTTTTTTGGGAAAATATATCTTCTTCAGCTTCTTTGAATAATGTATTTGTATTGTAATACAAATTAAAGTAGGTGGTGAAATTCTGCCAGAGACTGCAGCCGCTAAGGAGAATTAGTGCAGAAATTAAGGGAATAAATTTAAATTGAAATAAATTTCTTCTGTTCATAAATGAAGCTATTAAAGATTAAAATAAAGAAAAAGGCAATATATTATTCTACAACGCCTGTGTGCCGGATTCTTCTGTCCTAATTCTGATAACATCTTTTATATCAGAAATAAAGATCTTTCCATCACCAACCTGTCCAGTTTTAGCAGTTCTTAAAATCGCATCTACGGTTTTATCCAGAAGCTTGTCATCCACAATAACCTCAATTTTTATTTTAGGGACAAATTCAATCTGGTACTCAGCACCACGGTAGGTTTCGGTATGACCTTTCTGTCTTCCGTATCCCCTTACTTCAGAAATGGTTAATCCTTTAACCCCCTCTTCAATCAATGCTTCTTTAACTTCATCTAACTTAAACGGACGGATGATGGCTTCAATTTTTTTCATAGCTTTGTTCCGGTTTTATTTTCCGTGGCATTGTTTATATTTTTTACCGCTGCCGCATGGACAGGGATCGTTTCTTCCTACTTTTTCTTCAACACGGATTGGCTGAACTTTAGCACCCTGGGGTTGAGCACTGGATCTTTGAGCAGCACTAAATCCAATATTTACAGCTTCCTGTTTTGTCTCTACCATTCTTTGAACAGGTGATTTTCTGCGCTCCTGAACTTCACCCGGTGCCTGAGGAAAGAACTTAAATGCAAATGAAACTGATTCACTGCGTATCTGTTCCAATAACTGAACAAATAATTTAAATGCTTCCCCTTTATACTCAACAAGCGGATCTTTCTGGCCATAAGCCCTGAGTCCTATTCCCTCTTTAAGATCATCCATTTCCCTGAGATGTTCTTTCCATTTATTATCAATAACACTAAGCACGGCGTATCGTTCTAACCGTGCCATTAACTCGGACCCGAGCATCTCTTCTTTCTTTGCATAAAAATCTTTTGCTGCACTTAGAATACGATCAACAAGTCCATTCTTTCCTATTTTTTCAAATTCTTCAGGTTCAAGTTTTACTTCAACAAGCAGATTATGAAGCACTTCTTCTTTAATCGCTTCAGAATTTATGTCATCAAAATGTTTATCAACTGCAGATGAAATGAATTCTTCGGTCAAATCAAGAATTTCACTCTTAAGTCTATCGCCTTGCAAAGCCTTCTGCCGTCTTGAATAAATAACTTCCCTTTGAGAATTCATAGTATCATCGTATTCAAGAAGTCTTTTACGTATTGAAAAGTTATTCTCTTCTACTTTTTTCTGAGCTCTCTCAACGGATTTTGTTATCATCGGGTGTTGAATTACTTCACCCTCCTGAATACCTATCCGCTGCATGATTGAAGATATTCTATCGCTGCCAAATAATCTCATCAAATCATCTTCAAGTGAGATGAAAAATTTGGAAGTCCCGGGATCACCCTGACGGCCAGCACGTCCTCTTAGCTGACGGTCGATTCGTCTTGAGTCATGTCTTTCGGTACCAAGGATAAACAATCCACCTTTATCTATTACACCAGCACCAAGTTTAATATCGGTTCCGCGTCCAGCCATATTTGTAGCAATAGTAATAGCTCCAACTTCACCTGCGTGAGCAACAATCTCAGCTTCCCGTTGATGCTGTTTTGCATTTAGAACGTTATGTTGAATGCCTTTTCGTTTTAACATTCTGCTTATGGTTTCAGATACTTCTACGGATGTAGTTCCAACAAGTACTGGTCTGCCCTCTTTCTTCAATTTGTCTAATTCATCTATTATTGCATTATACTTTTCACGTTTTGTTCTGTAAACTGCATCATCAAGATCTTCTCTTGAAATAGGTTGGTTTGTAGGTATTACTACTACTTCAAGCTTGTATATTTGGTAGAATTCCCCTTCTTCAGTTTCAGCAGTACCGGTCATACCAGCAAGTTTATTGTACATTCTGAAAAAATTCTGAAGTGTAATTGTAGCAAGAGTTTGAGAATCTCGTTCTACCTTTACATTTTCTTTAGCTTCAATTGCCTGATGAAGACCGTCTGAATATCTTCTTCCTGGCAGAATACGACCTGTAAATTCATCAACTATTGCTATTTTCCCGTCTTCCGTAATAACATATTGATCGTCTTTTTCAAAGAGCGAGTAAGCGCGCAGCAGCTGGTTTATAGTATGTATTCTTTCACTAGCTACGGAGTATCTTTTATACAGTTCATCTTTACGCTTTACTTTTTCTTCCGGTGAAAGGTTAGAATCATTTTCAAACTTACTTATCTCAGTTCCCAGATCAGGCAGAATGAAATATTCTTTTTCTATACCGCTGCCTTTAGCAAGTTCCTCCCTTCCTTTTTCAGTAGTATCGATACTGTGGTTTCGTTCATCAATAACAAAATATAGTTCATCATCAATTATGAACATATTCTTCGCTTTCTCACGAAGGAATTCAAGTTCGGTCTCCTGCATCAATTTTTTGTAGGCTGGTTCAGCAAAAACTTTTGCTAGTTTCTTGCTTTTCGGTAATCCCCTATGGGCTCTGAGGAGCAAAATTCCTGCTTCTCTTTCATTACCATTACCTGATGAAAGAATTTGTTCAGCCTCCTGTACAAGTTTTGCAACAAGATTCATCTGAAGCTTGTATAAGCGTTCAACTTTAGGGCGCATGTCATAAAACTGATGATCATCGCGATCCACTTGCCCGGAAATTATCAACGGTGTTCTAGCTTCATCAATCAAAACGGAGTCAACTTCATCCACAATTGCGTAATTATGTTTTCTTTGAACCTGGTATTCTAGACCAACAGCCATGTTATCGCGTAAGTAATCAAAACCAAATTCGTTATTAGTTCCATAAGTAATATCGCAATTATATTGTTCCCGGCGCTGCTCAGGATCCATTGTATTTAGAATGCAACCCACTTTTAATCCATGAAACTTAAAGATCTCTCCCATCCATTCGCTATCTCGTTTGGCAAGATAGTCGTTAACAGTGACAAGATGAACACCTCTGCCAGTAAGCGCATTTAGGAATAAAGGAAGTGTTGCCACAAGAGTTTTTCCTTCACCTGTAGCCATTTCTGCAATTTTACCCTGATGAAGAACAATACCGCCAATTAACTGTACATCATATGGAATCATTTCCCAGGTAATTTTATTTCCTGCAACCGTCCAGCTTTTTCCACATAGTCTTTCACAGGTTGATTTAACAACAGCGAATGCTTCAGGAAGCAGTTCGTCAAGGATAGCTTCATATTCATCATTTAATTGATCTTCAAGTTCTTCAATTTCATCATAAGCTGCTGTTCTGTTAAAATCTTCATCTGATTGAAGTCTTTTTGTAAGTTCTTCAATTTTATTTCTGGTTTCCTTGGATCTTTCCTGAACAATACTTTTTAATTCTGCGGTTTTGTTTCTTAAGTTATCATCGCTGAGTTTTTTAAATTCTTCATAATGATTATTGATTTCCGGAACTACCGGCCAAAGATCTTTCAAATCTTTTTCGTGTTTGTCACCAAAAATTTTCTTGAACAAATTTATCATTTATTAAAATTCCTGAATTCTTATTGATATTTAAAATTAAGCACGTGTGTTTTGATATGCAATTTACGAAATTTTGCATACTGCTTCACTGTTTTCTTTTAACAGACAATGTATGATTAATAATGGTTTAATAAAACTTTTAAAGATCACTCTCGATTTATATCCTCTTTTAACTATTAATACTTAGTCGGTTTTTGCCCCCAATTTGTTTAAGTGAGAAATATCAAAAAAAAATTCTATGGAAACCTGAATTATCATTGGTATTACTAATAATTGAGTAATTTCTTATTGCCTGGCAGTATGCATTTTAACGGGAATTTTTACCGTTATTATTTTTCACTATCTACTTGACTAATCACTGACATCACTTAAAAAATTTGAATGTTCCTAAATTTAAGGCAAATATTTAACTAATTACTGTCCGTTTGTAAGCCACAAAATTGGCACTACTGTTGGATACAAAATTGATTATGAAGTTGATGATAAAAAAATTGATCTATAACTATAAAGATCTGGTTTTAGTCTCGCTAGCCTTTTTAACCACTTCGTGTTTTGAAGTACCGGATGAACTGATTGCACCACGCTGGTCGGTTGACCTTAATTTGCCTATAGTCAACCAGGAATACACTATTGATGAATTACTAAAAGATGATCCAACAATCACAATTGATACTATTAATGGTAAAAGCATTTATATTTTGCGATCAGATACCTATGATTTAGATTCCGAAATCGGTGAGTTTATCAGATTAGATTCTGAATCCTCTTTACAGAATATTCCCTTGCCAGCCTCAAACACCGACAGCGCTATTTTATATGTTGAATTACCGGAAGGAGTTGAATTAGACAGCGCTATTTTTGAGCAAGGTATATTGGCTTTTTCGATTAATAATCCATCTCCTCGCACAGCAAACATCTGTTTACGTATTCCCGGAATTCAAACCCCGACTGGTGAACAATTAATTTTTAATATGACTGCTCCTCCATCAGGAAAGGATTCGGTTTTTTATAACTTAATAAATCATTCTTATAAGGTGCCGGATGGTCAGCCGCAGAACAGTAAAAATTCATTTCAAATAATTGCAAAGGTCACTTCTGCTGTGCCTGAGCAAACTCTTGTGTTTGCAAGTTACTATTTAAATGATTTTGCATTCCAGAGCGCTACGGGTTTACTGCCTCCTAAGTTACTCGGAAGTCAGATTGAGACTTTTAAATTTAAGCTCGACAGTGTGAGTAACTATCAGAATAATATTACTCTCAGAGAGGCAAAACTACGATTAGCAGCAGCATACCTTTCCCCTGCATCAAATCCAATTGGTGTTGAGATATTTAATTTATCTGTTATCGGAAAAAGAAATAACGGCGAGCAGTTTTTTCTGCGGGATTCTACAGAAAGTATTTATCATAAAATCAAGTTCGATAATCAATACTCGGAAAAAATATATACTGAACAAAATAGTAATATAAATGAATTTATAGCCTTTCTTCCCGATACTGTTATTCTTAGATCCGATTATCTGATGAACCCGGATAATAAGCGAGGAACTGCAACAAATGAGGATGTGATAAAAATTGAAACTGATTTTTCCACTAAAAGCTACTTTACTCTGAATAACATAAATATAAAAGATAAATCAAAACTTGAAATGAATGGTGATGACAGGTGGCTGATACGAAACAACAGCTACGGAGTCTTTACTATTGAAATTGATAATGCCATACCTCTTGGTATCTGGCTTAAACTCGATCTCAGAGATCAAAATAATAATTTCCTTTTTACTGTTACTAAAGATAGTAACGGCATAGACTCAGTTTACTTTCAACCGGCAGTAGTAGATGTAAATGGCGAAGTTATATCATCACAAAATAATCCGCCCCTCAGAATAACACTGAATTCAGAACAGGTACAGTTTTTATCGAATTCTTATAACGTTGATTATTCGATTTCTGTATCAACTTCAACTATCAATCAGCCGGATCCACCGACTGTAGCAATCAGACCATCAGCATGGATAAAGATTCGGTCATATGGCTCTATAAGTTTTGATGTGGGAAATGAGTAATACTACAATGAGGCCTTTAAATAAAAACATTTTTATTCTGTTGTTCTTTATGTTGATGAATAATTCGCTGCAGGCACAATTTGGTTCCTTCGGTTCAATTGATCCTCGAAGCCAGGGGCTTGGAGGAACTTCAAACTCTATATCAGGCGGCATCTACTCAATAGGAAATAATCCTGCAAATCTTATAGTTAATGATAACAGCTTTATTGATTTTATAACAGTACTTCCGTTTCCTTCAGTTACTATTAACTCGGGCTCTAATTTTATTTCACTGGATGATATCAACTATTTTTTTGGAGGCATTGACGGTCAGGCGAGGGTTCTCACTGAAGCTGATAAAGAAAGATTTACCGGACTTATGGAGAGCGGTGGATTTCTGTTTGGAACAGGAGGTTTTTCAATCTTTTCATTCGGCATTAATCTTCAAAAGGAAATTGGGTCATTTGCATTCACTATAAATGATGTAGCCGGAGTTAATTTGAATCTGCCCAATGCAATACCAGAATTGCTTCTTAATGGAAATCAATTGGGTAAAACATTTAATCTTGATGATTCTGATGTAAAAGCCTGGTGGATAAGAAGCTACGCATTAACACATGCACGTGAAATATCAACACATAACTTTCCGTGGTTCGAGAAAATAGCAGTTGGTGTTTCGTTAAAGTATATTAATGGTTTTTCCTATGTGGGAACAGAACACTCAAATTTTAATTTTACTACGGGTACTTCGTACGAAATTACAGGAAGTACTGATATGCTGGGTTATTCATCATTCTCAGATGCATTTGGTGTGAAATATGATTTTGATTCAGTACAAAACAAAGGGGCATTTAACCTGTTTCCCTCTCCAACCGGAACCGGATTCGGGCTGGACTTTGGTGTTACTGCTATACAAAATAACTGGACTTTTTCCCTTGCATTAACTGACATCGGCAAAATAAACTGGTATAAAAATGCCGCTGAGTTCTCTTCTTTTGGTAAAATATATGTTGATGACATCCTTAATAATGAGCAAATTGATTCATTAGAAAACAGGCTGAAGGGCAACAACAAAAAAATTGATAATTTCTCAACTCCATTGCCGGCTGCTTTACGTTTAGGTGCGTCTTATCTTTTTGATGAAACACTTGTGCCGGGATCTTTATTGCTGGCAATTGATTACGATCAAGGCTTTAATAATCTGCCGGGAAATTCAAAATATCCCCTTTTATCTTTCGGTGCTGAATGGAAACCAATGGATTGGATACCTTATATCCGAACCGGATTTTCTTTTAATGCGGATTTTGGAGTTAACTGGTCAGCCGGGCTTGGGATAGATATCAATATGGTGGAAATCCATTTAGCCAGCTCAACTATGCAGTCATTTGTAGCTCCAAAGCATACCAGGCGAATTGGTTTTTCTTTAGGAAGCAGATGGAAAATATAGATTATCTAAACTTCTGTTCTTGAATAAAGCGGCTGACTTTCCACTAATTGTAATTCTTTGGTTAAGATTTTTCCCCTCAAGCATTTCTTATTGTCCTTCAACTATTAATTATCTTGAAAGCTCTTCAGAATCT
>DATHSU010000128.1:0-6393 GCA_035463895.1 Ignavibacteriaceae bacterium
ATTTCTCTTTCTTTGCTGAAAAGATTATCAACATTATCAACCCGCAATTCAAATTTTATAGTGGAAGCTGCTTCAATATTTCCAAACATTGAGCTTATAGCCCTGCTTAACCCCAACCTGTCCAGTTGATATGGATGAAGATTGTAAGAAATTCTTCTAACCTCATCAAGAGCCAGACTTGCAGTTTTGGATATTTCTTCGAACTGATCATCTTTTTTCTTGTTAAGTAAAGCAAGATTTTTTATAACTAATAGATCCTGTCCAAGACTATCGTGTAATTCAGATGCAATTCTTTTTCTCTCATCCTCCTGCGACTGAATTAATTGTTTTGAAAATTCAACCTGTACACTTTTTTCTTTCTTCAACTGATTTACTCTTCTGTAATAAATCAATGGTCCGATAGAAAGAAATAAAATCAACACTATAGCTCTGAACCACCACGTCATCCAGAAAGGCGGTTCGATAATTAATAATATTGATGCGGGCAGACTCCAGTTTCTTGTGCTGTTTGTCGCTTTCACTTTAAAAACATATTCACCCGGATCAAGATGCGTGTAATTCACATACCGCCTATTACCCGTGTTAACCCAATCCGGATCAAATCCTTCGAGCATATATGAATAGTTATTCTTTTCAGGCGATGTAAAATCAAGCGAAGCAAACTCAAATGAAAAAACATTTTCATCATAACTTAAAGTTATGCTGTCTGTAAAAGTTATATTCGCAGAAAGAATTTTTTCTTCATTAAAAACTTTGAAAGAGGTAACCGAAATGTTTGATGAGTAACTTTCTTCTTTAATACTATCGGGATGAAAAAACGTTATCCCTTCAACACCGCCGAAGTACATATAACCATTAGTTGTCTTCAATCTTGCGGAAGGATTAAATTCCGGTTTTTGTACTCCGTCAGCATCATCGTAATTTTTTACACTTACGTTTTGATAATTGAATTTCGTTATTCCCCTCGAAGTACTCAACCATAAATTTTTATTATCATCTTCCAAAATTCCATAAACCGAATTTGAAGCAAAGCCGTTTTCCTCAGAAAATATTTCAAAATTGTCTTTTTCAAAATTGTACCTACACAATCCGCCGGAGTAAGTACCTACCCACAAATTTCCTTCCGAGTCTTTCAACATATCAGTAATGATATTATCAGGTAGTGAAGAAGGATTATTTTCCTCCCTGAAATAATGCTTAAATGTATTTGTCTTTTTATCAAACCTGTTTAACCCAAAACTGTAAGTCCCTATCCAAAGATTACCATCATTATCTTCACAAATTGATGTAATATCATCACCGCTTAATTTCTTGCTTTCTTGGGATGCAGCAGAATAATATTTAAATTCATTTGTAGTTTGATTATAAGAAGTCAATCCACCTCCGCCAATAGCTCCAAACCACAGCAACCCCTCTGAATCTTCGTAAATAGTCCTTACCAGGTTTGCACTTGGATTACTTTTCTTTATGTCCAGATTGATATAATCGAATTTGTCATTAATTGGATTATATTTATTCAGTTCACCATAATAAGTCCCTATCCATAAATTATTTTTGCTGTCGTTATACAAGTATCGGACAATTTCTCCGTACAGTTTTCCATTTTTATTTACCGAATGAATGTATGTCCTAAAAGAATATTTATCAGGATTAAACTTTACCAAACCTTTATTATAAGTTCCGATCCAGATGTTATTTTCATTATCCTCCTCAAGTGTAAATACAAAATTATCAGAAAGATTTGAGTTTGATTCATTTATCTGAAAGAATTTTTTTGGCTTTCTATCTATTTTATTTAGGCCTCCTGCAACCGTTCCAATCCATAACACGCCTGTTCTGTCTTCGTAAAATGTTCTGATGTCGTTGGAAGAAATAGCAGCAGGGTTTGTTTTATTTACTTTGAGAATCGTGAAAGTTTTAAGGTCTGAAGATAAGACACAAACTCCTTCACCAGAAGCAGAGCCGCACCAGACCAACCCGTTTTTTTCCTGATAAACCTTCCAAATATTTTTAATCTCTCCGGTATTAATTATTTCAAATTTATTTTGTTCAGAATAAAATCGGTTCAGCCCGCCGCCAAAGGTTCCAATCAGAAAACTATAGTCTGCCAATTCAATCATTGAAGTTGCATTATTGAAACTTATTGAATTTTTGTCAGCCGGATTGTGTTTATATTTTTTAAACGATTGGGTTTTATCATCAAATAAATTTAATCCTCCCTCTTCAGTACCTATCCATATTCGTGATTTGCTGTCTTCAAAAGCAAAAAAGATTTTATCACTACCAATACTCTTTTCGTCATCTGGGTTATTTCTGAATCTTTTAAATGAATTCGTTTTTCTGTCGAACAAATTTAATCCGCCTGCCCAGGTACTTATCCACAAAAAATTTTTACTATCTACAAAAACACTCTGAATAATGTTGGAGCTCACTGAATTAGGATCATTTTCGTCATGAACAAATCTTTCAAATTTTTCTTTTACCGGATCAAATCTGTTTAGTCCTCCGCCGTCCGTACCAATCCAAATCTTTCCATCTTTATCTTCACAAAGAGACCAGATGAAATTATTTGAAAGTGAACTTTTATCACCCCTTTTATTTCTATAAACTTTGAATGAATAACCATCAAATCTGTTTAGTCCGTCCTCAGTACCAATCCACAAAAAACCCTTTTGGTCCTGTATGACAGAGTTTACATTGTTTGATGATAAGCCATCTTTTGTAGTAAAATGACTAAAGGAAAATAATAGTCTATTTTTCTGTCCGTACAAAGTGGACACCATTATAACCATGTAAATAAGCAGTAATAATCTATGTAACATTAATTTATTAAAATGATATAGTGCTGTTTAGTGACGGAGTGAAATTAAAGAATTCTTCTATATACTGAAAATCTAACTATAATTATTTACACGGTTTTATTCACTGATTAAGGACAGGAAGTGAGGTCAATATTCTGGCAATAAAGTCATAACTCTAATATTCAATTAAACCATAAAGGATAATAAATCCCAGTCTACTGTTTTTACTGTCAAAACATAAAATTAACTTTTGTAATAAATATTATTTTTCGATATACTCATCTATCTATCAAAATGTAAGTAACTATATCTTATAATTTTGATTCAACAAACATTAAAACTTCGTTCAACTTTATTATCGACTTTTCTTTTAACTCAGCACAGGTATTTCTCATTTCAGCATTAAACTTTTCATCTTTAATGTCTTTTAGATTGATCAGCACATTATATATTCCACCAAGAACACCTGTGTAAGCACTTTGGGCTCCGACACCAACATCGGTAATAGAATTTGGATTTCCGTTCTTTGCAACAACTTCTGCTATTTCAATTGCTTGGTAACTTAACTTAGCCGTATTAAGCGGAACGTGGACCGCTTGCTTTAATCCATTCTGCATAGCGATTTCACGAGCATTCTTTTCCTCAGCTGTTTTGTTCGGTAACCTGCGTGCAGCCATATAATCATTAAATGCGTTTGTATCATCATCAATGGCTTTAACCAAAGTGTTCTTTATTTCCTGGCATTTATCTGCAGCTTCATTTAGAATTTTATCTGTCTCCGGATCACTTCCTCGTTTGTTTGCTGTTAAGTTACTTACCATAGATGATAGAGCAGCCCCCAGAGCCCCTGCTAAAGCCGCTATCGAGCCGCCGCCGGGTGCAGGAGTTTCACGCGATACTTCGTCAATGAAAGCTGTTAGTTTCATTTCAACCAATGCAGTGTCAATATTTTTTGGCAAACCTAAAACTCTCTCTTCAATTTTAAATTCCGATACATCATTTAATCCAAGTGATTGAACCGCAGTATTCAGAATATCACGAATTGGAACTCCGGTAGATCGATGTTGTTTCTTTAAATAATGCTTACCGGTTTCTAAAAGAGCCGGGTATGGAACCATACCGACTATTTCACTTCCGGTAACACGAAGACCTCTTTCAGCGGCAAGTTTTTCTGTCTCATCAAATACATGATGCATTGATGTGACTTTATAATTAGTAAGGTTAATAGAAATCTGAGCACGGTCATATTTATCAACCATCCAGCCTATAGCTTTGCAGTGTTGGAATTTGCCTGGAATCTTTACTGATTGTCCTTCAGGTTTTTTAGGATCAATTCCATTTAAATCCAATAACTCAACTAAATTATAATTATGTTCTTCTTTGCAGTGCTTTATTGTTTCATCAATAGTTTTGCCTATAAAGTCACAACTTCCGCAAGGATATTTACCTTTTTCATACTTTAATATTTTCTCGCTCTTAAAGTAAAAAGGACCATCACCGCCTTCTCTTGCACTTCTTCCCTTTTCCCTTAGTTCGAAAGCAATATCAGTAGCGTATTTTGATTCCCGCGTATTAAGGTTAATGTTGTAAGCAATCAGAAATTCCCTAACACCAATAACAGTAGCTCCTGCTTTCGCATTAAATTTAGAAGGACCAAAATCCGGTTTCCATTCAGTTTTCTGTAACTTATCTTCAAGAGCTTCATATTCTCCTTGACGAATTTTTGCAAGATTTTCTCTTTCCGGTTTTGTTGCAGATTTTTCATAAAGGTAAACCGGGATATTTAATTCTTCACCAACTCTTTTTGCAACTTCTTTTGAGAGTTCGATACATTCTTCTGTGGTTATTCCACTTACAGGTACAAAAGGACAAACATCTGTTGCTCCCATCCTTGGATGCGAACCTTTGTGTTTGCTCATATCAATCAGCTCTGCAGCTTTCTTTATAGAGTTGAATGCTGCTACTTTAACACCTTTTGCATTTCCAATAAATGTTACAATGGTGCGGTTCATATCATAACCGGGATCAATATCAAGCAGTTTAACACCTTCTACTTTTTCAATTTCATCAGTTATCTGTTTAATAATTTCAGGACGTTGCCCTTCTGAGAAGTTAGGTACGCATTCTATAAGTTGTTCGTTCATTTGTTCCTCGATTAATTTTAACCGGTTGTTAGTTTCAAAATAATATAAAAATTATTGGTTCAAATTTAAGGTAATTAGTATGGAAAATGGAATGAAAAATGAGGTATTCGTATCAAATCAGTTTTCATTTAATCTCACCACCTGAATTTTGTATAAATAATTGATTAAATTTGCACTGTTCTTTTTCGGGGTGTAGCGCAGCCCGGTAGCGCGCTTCGTTCGGGACGAAGAGGCCGTAGGTTCGAATCCTATCACCCCGACTAAATCATATATTTTTATTTTGAAGAGGTCGTAGGTTTTCCCAAAGAGACTCCTTTCGGAGGAATCCTATCACCCCGAAACATTCTTATTTTATCATTAATTATTATGGCACAAAATCATTCTTTTGACATAGTTTGCGAAATTGACATGCAGGAAGCAGATAATGCTGTTAACCAGGCACTTAAAGAAATTCATCAGCGTTATGATTTAAAAGATGCAAAAACTGAACTTGAACTAAACAAGAAAGAAAAATTTATTTCTATTAATACAAAAGATGACTATTCCCGTAAAGCCAGTATTGATATTCTTGAAACAAAATTTATTCGCCGCGGTATTTCCGTTAAAGCTCTTAAGTTTGATGAACCAGAAGCTGCAGCTGGAGGCAGATTAAAACAGAAGATCAATCTTCAATCCGGAATATCAAAAGAGAATGCAAAACTAATCACAAAAATGATTAAAGACTCCAAACTTAAAGTAAATGCACAGATTCAGGATGAGCAGGTTCGTGTTACTGCACCAAAAATCGATGATCTTCAGGCAGTGATTAAAATGGTTAAAGAAGCTGAGCTTGATTTCCCAACCCAGTTCGTAAATATGAAATAATTATTTTTATCCTGCATAAGCTAATCTCAGTTTTTCTTTATTCAGGTTTTTCACCAGCATAAAATCTTCTTCAGATATTTTTTCCACATCTCCGTAATATTTATTCTCAACACTATCTTTTTCCGTTTCACGCAATACTTTAATTGTATTTACAAGATTAAGTTTTTTAACAACAAGATTTACCGGATCATTCTCATCAACTATTCCTTCAACAATGTACGGACCCATTGACATAGTCAGTTCAGCATACTGATAATAAACTTTGGGAAATATCACAGCTTCAAATGTGCCGTAAAGATCTTCCAGTGAAAGGAATTTCATTATATCACCTTTTTTAGTCCGTATTCTTTTGGAAGTCATATACCAGCCTACCATAGTAACATACTTGCCTTTATACTTAACCATTTCATTCGCTTTTATAACTGATGAATCATCAAAAAGATCTTTATAGAAATGAAGCGGGTGACGTGTAACCATATAGTTAAAGGTTTCATATTCCATTCTGCATATTTCCTCAAGAGGAAAATTCTGTGCAGTTCTTACCTGCTGCTCGAGTGCAAAAGTTTCGTGAATAAAAAGGTCAT
>DATHSU010000129.1:0-14259 GCA_035463895.1 Ignavibacteriaceae bacterium
GTGGGATTATGAAAGCTACTGGTATGCTGCTCAGTCAGGCGCAATTTCTCTTAATGATAATTGTGTAGATCTAACGGTTATTTATAACCGAGATAAAGATACTATAGATCTCAGCATATCTCCCGAATCAAGATATTTGGTCATACAAAATGATGTAAGACTGGTTGCTGAGGATTCAATTACTGACGTAAAAGTTTACCGTGAGCGTGGAAGCAATTTTGTTTCAGTTTATGGTACATTAAGCAGAAAAATTGATTCATTAAAAACTTATGTTACTGTAAATAATCCCACGCAATATGCTATGGTTGTGCTACACAAAGTTCTTCAACAAAAAGGTATTACAGTTAAAGGTTACCCTGTTGATATTGATGATTACGGAGAGCTTTTAGATTATAAAAATATACAATTCCTGTTTACTTATTTTTCACCTGATCTGAGAGAAATTGTTAAAGTGATAAATAAAGGGAGCCATAATTTTTATGCAGAGCAGCTTTTAAAGACCATTGGACTGGAAATAGATGGTTTTGGCAACGTTGAAAATGGTGTACGTGCAAGCAAGGAAATATTTAAAGAGATAGGACTTAATCCTGAAAACATAGTTTTTGTAGACGGAAGCGGATTATCACATCAAAATATGACAACACCTAAGCAAATCACCACTTTACTCAAATACTTTTACAACAGTAATCTTTTTTCTTCTTTTTATAATTCCTTACCCATATCCGGAGTAGATGGAACCTTAGGAAACAGAATGAAAAATACCAGGGCAAAGGAAATGGTGAGAGCTAAAACAGGTTATATACGTGCGGCTAGAAGCTTATCCGGTTTTACACATACAGGAGATAAAGAACCGGTAGTTTTTTCAATTATTTGCAATAATTTTAATGTTCCTGTTAAACTTGCAGAAAATATTCAGGATCTGGTTTGTTTACGAATAATAAATTTCAAAAGAAAATAATTCGGAGAATAAATGGAGAATAGCACTCAGCAGAGTTTTAATGAATTAGTTAAAAGAAGATATGAAGAGTTAGAAGAATTAAAAGTAAAAGGATTTGAAACTTTCGCTTATTCATTTGATGTAGATTCTGATGCTGAAAAAATCAAAAAGAATTTTAAAGATGGCGAAGTACAGAATGTAAAAATAGCCGGAAGAATTATGGCCATAAGAAGAATGGGTAAAGCTTCTTTTGCTCATATTATGGATCATACCGGCAGAATCCAAATTTATCTTAAAAAAGATGAAATAGGCGATGATTATGATGCATTCAAACTCTTAGATATTGGTGATATAATTGGTGTTGAAGGTTTTGTATTTAAAACTAAAACCGGTGAAATATCTGTTCATACAAAAACTCTAAAACTGCTTGCTAAAACACTTAAACCTCTGCCAATTTCAAAAGAGTTTGTTGATGAGCATGGAAATAAAACTGTTTATGATCAATTTGCGGATAAAGAATTAAGATACAGGCAAAGATATCTTGATCTAATTGTTAATCCTGCTGTAAAAGATGTTTTTATTAAAAGATCCAGGATTGTTTCTGCAATGAGACGATTCCTGGACAGCAAGGGGTATCTTGAAGTAGAAACACCAATTCTTCAGCCGTTATATGGAGGTGCTGCAGCCAAACCGTTTGTTACTCATCATAATACACTAGATATTGATCTTTTTCTTCGTATTGCCGATGAACTTTATTTAAAGAGGTTAATTGTCGGCGGTTTTAATGGCGTTTATGAAATTGGTAAAGATTTTCGTAATGAAGGAATGGATAAAAGCCATAACCCTGAATTTACAATGTTGGAACTTTATGTACCATACAAAGACTATAACTGGATGATGAAATTTGTTGAAGAGATGTTTGAGTTTGTCTGTTTGGAAGTTTTTAATACACTTACATTCAAATATGATGACAAAGAAATTAACTTCAAGCGACCCTGGAAGAGGCTTCCTATGACTGAATCCATCCAGGATAAAACCGATATTAATGTAATATCCGCTTCTATAGATGATTTGAAACAAGTCGCTAAAAAATTAGGAATAGATATTGGTAAAATTCATAGCCGTGGAAAGTTGATTGATGAATTATTCAGCGTTGCAGTTGAACCTGAATTAATTCAACCTACATTCGTGATTGATTATCCGCTGGAATTATCACCTTTAGCAAAGAAGCATCGCTCAAAAGCAGGTATTGTTGAAAGGTTTGAAGGATATGTGGCTGGTAGAGAAATCTGTAATGCATTCTCAGAATTGAACGATCCTATTGATCAGAGGCAGAGATTTGAAGATCAGGTAAAAATGAAAGAAGAGGGCGATGAGGAAGCTCATCAGATTGACGATGATTTTATCCGTGCTCTTGAATATGGAATGCCTCCAACAGCTGGTCTTGGTGTTGGTGTCGATAGATTAACCATGCTTCTTACAAATCAGACATCAATTCGGGATGTTATCTTCTTTCCGCAGATGAAACCTGAGGTTGGAAAATAGAGGTTATAGAATAGAAATTTTATGAAGTTTTAATGACTCAAAATATGCTTTTTGTTTATTCTAATTTTCGAATTCCAATAACTTACAATAAATACCTTACTTCTCTATTGATTTTACCATATCCATCAAGGTTTTAATCAGGGATGTATTAGTCATTCAACATTTAGTAATATTTTTTATATCTTACATTAGATTCAAAATTATTGATGAGCATTTTTAAGTTATTTAGACGGAGCAAAATTATGAAATCAATTAGATTTCCATATCTGATAATAATATTAACAATTGGTATTGTACTTGGCATTCAAATAGAAAAAATTTTTTCAGGCGACAGTTTAAGAGACGGTATCCGGAAATTGAATGATGTGCTTACTTATACTGAGAAATATTACGTTGAAGAAATCGATACACCCAAGTTAGTTGAAGCTGCTATTAACGGAATGCTTGGTAAACTAGATCCGCATTCAGTTTATATTTCTCCTGAACAATTTTCTTCCGTTGAAGAATCATTCAGAGGTGATTTTGAAGGAATAGGTATTGAATTCCAGGTTATAAATGATACATTAATTGTGGTTTCGCCAATTACAGGTGGACCCAGCGAAGCTCTTGGTATAATGTCCGGAGACAGGATAGTTAAAATTGATGGCGAAGATATAGTAGGTATCACTAATGAAGGGGTAAGATCTAAATTGCGCGGTAAAGCCGGAACCAGGGTAAGTGTTACAATTGTAAGACCAGGTGTTGATGGTGAATTCGAGTATCAGATAACCAGGGATAAAATTCCACTTTATTCCGTTGACACCCATTTTATGTACGATGATCTGACTGGTTACGTTAGTGTTTCCCGCTTTTCGGAAACTACATTTGATGAACTAGAATCGGCATTAAATGATTTAAAAAATGAGGGTATGCAGCAGCTAATTCTAGATCTGAGAGGCAACCCTGGTGGGTATCTTAACCAGGCAGTTAAAATTGCCGATCTGTTTATTGATGGTAAAAAGAAAATTGTTTATACCGAAGGCAGAAGAAATGAATTTAATGAAGAATATTTTTCTTCCAGAGATTATCCATTTGAAAAAGTTCCAATAATTGTGCTGATCAATAGAGGAAGTGCTTCTGCAAGTGAAATTGTATCCGGTGCTATTCAGGATTGGGACAGGGGACTTGTTGTTGGCGAAACTTCTTTCGGTAAAGGATTGGTTCAAAGGCAATTCACTTTGCCAGATAATTCTGCTTTAAGATTAACCATTTCAAGCTATTATACTCCCTCTGGTAGAGGAATTCAACGAGATTACAAAAACAAAAAAGATAAAATAGAATATTATTCTGAATTATCAGAATTTAATGAAGAAGAAGGTGAAAATATAAATCATACTTCTGAGGAGGACTCGCTAAGACCTGTATTTAAAACTAATAAAGGCAGAACTGTCTATGGCGGAGGGGGAATAACTCCCGATTACATAGTTAAAGCTGATACAATTTCTGGTTTTACACGGGATTTATTGAGAAATAATGTTTTTTATCAATTTGTCCTTTCTTATCTCGATAAACATTCTGACATAATAACAGCGAAATATGGTGATGATCTCACTTACTTCAAATCGGATTTTCATTTCACTGAATCTCAAATACAGGATTTTTTAAATTTCGTAAAATCTAAAGACATTAAACTGGTTGATAATGAATATCAACAGGATAAAGTGTATATAAAACTCAGACTTAAAGCCCAGATTGCAAGAAATTTCTGGAAGAGTGAAGGGTGGTATTCTATTCTTCTGCAGTCTGACAACCAGATGATCAAAGCATTAACATTATTTGATGAAGCTAAAAACATAGCTAACCTGTAATGAGAGTTATTTTTATTCTGTGCTGGATTTTTCTTTTTGCTAATCCGATAAATTCTCAGGATAAAAAAGTGGATTCTAATGCACCGGGTAAACACCTTAGAGTAGGTGAAGAAATTGTGTATCTGGTTAAATACCTTTTCTTTGAACTTGGTGAAGTAAGGTTGAAAATCACAGATTCCTACGTTGAAAATGGTGACACAATTTATAAGTCCATTGCATATATGAACTCATATAAAGGTGTGCCTTTTGTTAATCTCCATCAAATTTACGAAAGCCATTTCAACCAGAATCAGATACCACGCTTGTTTATGGGAACAGTCTTTGGTGAAATTGATACTTCGTTTACAAAATATAATTTTAACAGTAAAAATAAATCCGTACGGGTTTACAGAGGTAAATCAGACTTATCTGAAACCTGGGTTGATTCAACTGCTTATTTGGGTTCTGATCATCAGGATGGACTTTCGATTTTCTATTATGCAAGAATGAGAACAGGACAAAACAGAACTTATAATATTCCTTGTTTTGTAAACGAAAAAAGCGAGAACACAATTATTAACTACTCCGATAAAAACTATCCGATTAAAATTAAATCAATTGATTTAGAGGTTGATTGTGTTCACCTTGATGGTAAAACTGATTTTGTTAGTATTTTCGGATTAACCGGTGCTTTCGAGGGATGGTTTTCTAATGACAGTTATGCAGTTCCTATTTTGGCTAAAATGAAAGTTATAATCGGAAACATTACTTTAGAATTAATTGACTGGAATAAAAAAGAATGGATGCCTCCAAAGTTTTCAGCACAGAACAAGAAATAAAACTATTTCCATATCTGGATCTTTTCCCTAAGATACACGAAAGTGTATTTCTTGCATCAGGTGTTAAGCTTATCGGGGATGTAACAATTGGCAAAGATTCTAGTGTATGGTACAATTCTGTTATTCGTGGAGATGTTCATTATGTTAAAATTGGAGAAATGACAAATATTCAGGATTGCTCTATGCTGCATGTAACAAACGGCAGGTTTCCCCTGAATATTGGAAATAAAGTTACTGTTGGTCACTCAGTTAAACTGCACGGATGTACAGTTGAAGATTTATCTTTGATTGGTATTGGTGCAATAATTCTTGACGGTGCTGTAATAAAAGAAAAATCGATGGTAGCTGCTGGAGCGGTAGTCAAACCTGGATTTGTTGTTCCAGGTGGTAAACTAGTTGCCGGTGTGCCTGCCAGAGTTGTGAGAGACTTAGCTCCTGAAGAATTGGCAGATCTTGAAAGTTCTGCATTACGTTATAAAAAATATACTGAAATAACAGTTAATTCATTGAAATAGTTAAACTTAGCTTATTATTATGATTAAAAATCTTTCGATTACATCAGAATTAGGACAATTAAAAAAATCTGCAGTCCATAAACTGGTTAATGCAATTAAAAATGATCTGAATTTTAAGATTGCAGATCTGACCATCAATTTTATACACTCTGATAAACTTTTAGAACTCAACAGAAAACATCTGAAACATAATTGCCCTACAGATATCATCACATTCAATTATTCCGGTTCGATATCTAATCTGGATGGTGAAATTTATATTTCATTTGATGATGCCATCATTAATTCCAAAAAATATAAAGTTTCATTAAATAATGAATTGATTCGGTTGGTTATTCACGGAATTTTGCACCTGTTAGGTTACAATGATAAAACAGCCTCAGAAAAAAAAATTATGAAATCCCTTGAAAACCAATTGACTTATAAAAATATTTTTACTTTATTGTAGTTGAATTAAGATTTGTTTAGAAAAGTCAACGATGTTTCTAGCAATTTTTTGTTCTCTTTGAAGTTTTGATCCAGATTAACCATTATTACTATGAAAATAAGTAATCTAATCGAAAATTATCTTCAGGAACTTTCCTCTGTCAGACGGTATTCAGAACATACAATAAGAAATTATAAAAAAGATTTGTCGCGTTTCGAACTTTTTTGTTCTGCTAATGAAAATGATGATATAACGGAAGTTTCAGAGAGAGTAATTAAACGATTTTTAGTTGAGCTTAATAATCAGGAACTGGATAAAGTATCCATTTCCAGAATTTTATCCTCTGTACGCGGACTACTCAAATACGCTTTTCAGCATGATATTTTAAGTATCAATCCTGCAGCATATATCAAAAATCCGAAATTGAACCGTAAATTACCAGAAATCATATCTGTAAATATCATCTTAGCAGTTTATAAAAAAGCCGAGGAGGAGGAGAGGGAGAAATCATATTTAATAAAAGCAATTTTTGAACTGCTTTACGGCTGCTCTCTGCGTGTTTCAGAACTCTGTAGTCTCAATATTAAGGATTATGACAGCAGCAATAGCACTATTAAAGTATTTGGAAAAGGAAGTAAGTTTAGAATAGTTCCCGTGGGAAAAAAATCGATTGCAATAATCACTGAATACTTATCGGCATTTCCTCAAGGAAAAATTTCTGATCCTCTTTTAAAAACACCTAAAGGAAACAGATTATATCCTGAATTCGTCTATAGAGTCGTAAATAAGTACTTAACTAAAACTACAGAATTAAAAAAGAAAAGTCCGCATATACTTCGACACAGCTCAGCCACACATATGCTTGATAAAGGTGCAGATCTTAGAGCAGTGAAAGAAATTCTTGGGCACGAAAATCTTTCTACTACACAAATTTATACACACGTAAGTATTGAAAGATTAAAAAACACATATAAAAAGTCACATCCAAAATCTTAAAGACGGAGGAATCTATGAACGTTTCAATAACAGCAAGAAAGTTTAAAGCACACGACACGTTAAAGCAGTTTGTTAAAGATGAGGTATCTATATTGAAAAAGTATAATGACGATATTCTCAGTGCAGATGTAAAATTAAGCTATCAGAATCCAACTAATAGTGTTAAAATAGCGGATATAACTATAAGCATTCCGGGACAGATACTTAACGCTACAGATAAATCTGAAGATTTTAAAAAATCTGTAACAGCATCTGTAGAAAAATTAATTAAGCAGCTTAAAACAATTAAATCAAAGAGAACAACTGCAAGGGTAAGATGATTCAATACGATGATAAAGCCGTCTGGAGAAAAGAATCGATAACAGTTGGATTTCTTTATAACCAGGGAAATAATATTTGTAAACTTAAATTATTTACGAAAAATCATGATTTTGAGAAAAAGATCTATGAACAAAATGTACACAGACCCGGTTTGGCTTTAGCCGGGTTTGTTGATTTATTTTCCTATGCAAGAGTTCAGGTTTTTGGCAACACAGAAATTCGTTATTTACAACTGCAATCACACGAAAAAACAGAAGAATCTCTGGATAAAATATTTAAATTTGAAATACCTTGTATAATTCTTACTAACAATAATAAACCATCTGAAATTTTATTAAGAAAAGCTGAGGAAAAGAGAGTCCCGATTTTCGGCACAGAACTAACTACAACAAAATTGATTTATTTTATAAGTGATTTTCTCGATGATCAGTTTACACCCAGGTTAACCCTGCACGGTTCGTTTGTTGATGTTTATGGAGTAGGCATGCTTTTTACCGGAAAGTCAGGTATTGGTAAAAGCGAAGTTGCTCTGGATCTTATAGAACGTGGACACAGATTAGTTGCAGACGATGTTATAGTGTTAAGTAAAAAAGGGGAGGGGATTCTAATGGGTTCGGGCACTGATGTGGGTAAGCATTATATGGAAGTTCGTGGATTAGGAATTATAGATATTCAGAAAATGTTTGGAATAAGAGCTATTAGATATCAAAAAAGATTAGAAGTAATTGTTGAGTTGGAAATCTGGAATGATAATTCAAACTATACCAGAACAGGGCTGGATGATCAAACAGCCAATATTCTGGATATTGATATACCTTACGTAAAACTGCCGATTCTGCCCGGCAAAAATATTACTGTTATTTCAGAGGTCATCAGTCTGCACTACCTCCTTAAGCATTATGGCTACGATGCTGCAAGGGCTTTTCAGGAAAGATTAAATCAAAAAATCAGGGAAAAGGGCAATTCGATAAATCGCGGAATTAACTACTTTGAACACGATTTTGAGTAGTTTTTAAAAGCTATTGACAATCCAAACCCTATATATTATGTTTCGACTTGATTTATGAAAAAATTTTACTACTTCTCAGAAAAAAACTTAAAATTCATTGAAATAAAGGATTTTAAGGTCAAAGTTGGCCTTTTTCTTTTCCTTACAGTTTTCCTTTTAAGCTCTGCTATTTTTGGCGGATATTTCTTATTTTCAGATTATCTTAGTCCGGACAAGGAGTTAGCTTCATTAAGATTAGAAAATAAAGCATTAAAGAGCAAACTTTTGGAAATTAGTACCGATTATTCGGTTATGCAGGATGAACTTGAAGAATTATCAAAACTCAGTGATGATCTGAGGTTAGCTGTCAATTTAAAACCATTAAGTCAGGATGAAAAACTCCTCGGTATCGGGGGATCGGCAAATGTATTATCTTTAGATTTTTTACAACTGGGTAAAAACATTGAACTTACAGACGCATTAAATTTTGTTGAGAATATCTCAAGAAAATTTGAATTTGAAAAAACACAATACGAAGAAATTACAAACCAACTTACAGAAAATAAAAAACTGTTTGCAGCTATTCCGGCAATTCTACCAACGACCGGATCATACACATCAGACAGTTTTGGGATGAGACTACATCCGATATTAAATAAATACAAAATGCATAACGGTTTAGATATCAATACAAATATCGGCACACCTGTTTATGCACCTGGAAATGGAAAAGTAACTTTTATTGGTCGGCGCGCCGGTTATGGATTATTATTAGAAATAGACCACGGTTTTGGATATACTACTTTATATGCTCACTTATCAAAAGTATCTGTCAAAGAAGGTAAACAAGTAAAAAGAGGCGACCTGATAGCTAAAACCGGTAATTCTGGTTTATCATCGGGACCTCATTTACATTATGAGGTTATTCACAAGGGGGTTCCTCAGGATCCTATAGATTTTTTCTTTGAGGATTTTAATTTTTTTGATGCAAAGAATTAATAATTATTTAATCGGAGTAAAATAGAATATGATATGGACTGTTGAACTCGCTTCATATTTGGACGATGCTCCCTGGCCGTGCACTAAAGAGGAATTAATAGAGTATGCTGATAGGATTGGTGCACCATACGGTGTAATGGAAAATCTAAAAGAACTTGAAGATTCGGATGAACCATATGAATCTATAGAAGATATCTGGCCCGATTACCCTACGGATGAAGATTTCTTCTATAATGAAGAAGATATTTGACGGAGGCGCTTCGGCGCCTTTTTTTTATGGATAAATATTTAAAACAAATTGCAGTACAAAAAATTGCAGCAGATATTTTATTTCAGATTATTGAATCCGAAAAAATACCTCATGCTTTTTTATTTAGAGGTCCTGATGGTCTTGGAAAAGAATATGTTGCGATTCAGTTTGCCAAGGAATTGGCAGCTAAATATGCATCGAAGGAAAAAAAAGAAGATATTATTTCAAATCTGAATAAGCTCAATGAACCGTATCTTAAATATATCTTTCCGCTTCCTCGCGGGAAAAATGAAACCGATGCTTCAGGGCCATTTGAAAAATTATCCCAGGATGAACTCGAAGTAATTCAGGAAGAATTAAAGAAAAAAACATTAAATCCTTTTCATAAAATTCGCCTTCCGCGTGCTAACAATATTAAGATCAGCAGTATAAGAGATATAATAAAATTTTTAGCTGTTAGTTTTGACGATATTACTTACAGGGTGATTCTTATATCAGATGCGCACCTGATGAATGAAGAATCTCAAAATGCTTTGCTTAAAAATCTTGAAGAACCTCCGAAAGGTGTAATATTTATCTTGTGCACGGCATACCCGGAAAGATTGAGAGAAACGATCAGGTCTAGGTGCTGGAGTATCAATTTTGCACCACTAACCGATGAGCAGGTAATTTATATTCTTTCTGATTATTATGGAATTGAAAGATCCTTAACAAATAAAGTTGCTCCGTTTGCCTCCGGGTCAGTGAGTTCTGCTTTGGAATTCATTGAAAATGATTTTGATGAATTACGTGAAAAAACAATAAGGATTTTAAGATATTCTTTAGGCAAACGCTTTCACTCAGCTCTATCCGAGTTTTCGGATATTACAGATAATCAGGACAAGGTTCAGCTAAGATTGATAATAAAAATGATTATTACTTGGCTTAATGATATTCACCGCTTTAAAAATAATCTAGGTAACTACTTTTTCAAAGATCATCTGGAAACATTACAAAAGTTTACAACAAAATTTCCTGATATAGAATTGAACGGGATAACTCATAAAATTGATACCATAGATAATACTCTCAAAAATAATATTAACTTAAATATTGCAGTTGGTAATATTGTTACTGAATTATCTTCGATTATTCCTCAAAAGTAGATTTCCTTTCTGAATCTAAGTTTATTTTTCTTTAATTTTAATCAAAACAATAAATATTTCAGGAGAATGCTATGAATAAAGTAGTAATCGTTTCCGCTAAACGTACTCCAATTGGGTCATTTGGCGGCAATCTTTCTTCACTTAGTGCTGCTAGATTAGGCAGTGTAGCTATTAAATCCGTTCTAGATGATTCAGGGATTGATGTCAATCTTGTTGATGAAGTTATAATGGGTAATGTGCTTATGACCGCGCAGGGACAAGCACCAGCAA
The DNA here is from genome assembly GCA_035463895.1 of Ignavibacteriaceae bacterium. Taxonomy (GTDB): domain Bacteria; phylum Bacteroidota; class Ignavibacteria; order Ignavibacteriales; family Ignavibacteriaceae; genus JAGXRK01. Next base: position 11,059 of record DATHSU010000129.1, read on the forward strand.
GACAAGCAGCCTTATATTCAGGATTACCTCAAAAAATTGAATGTATGACAATCAACAAAATGTGCGGTAGCGGATTGAAAGCAGTTATGCTTGCCCAGCAGGCAATTCTAAATGGAGATGCTGAAATTATAGTTGCTGGCGGAATGGAGAGTATGAGCAATACTCCCTATGCTTTATTAAACGCCAGAAACGGATATCGTCTTGGACATGGCCAGGTACACGATATTATTGTGCTGGATGGTTTGTGGGATGTTTATAATAATATCCATATGGGAAGTTGTGCAGAAATTTGTGCAAAAGATTTTAAGTTCAAAAGGGAAGAGCTTGACGATTTTGCCATAAACAGTTACAAAAAAGCTCTTGATGCTACTCAAAATGGAAGATTCAGGGATGAAATTGTTCCTGTTAAAATCGAATCGAAAAAAGGGGATACTATAGTCGAAAAAGATGAAGAACCTGAGAGAGTTAAGTTTGATAAAATTCCGGGTCTAAAACCAGTATTTGAAAAGGATGGTGTTGTTACTGCAGCAAACGCATCCAGTATAAATGATGGAGCTGCTGCACTATTAGTTATGAGTGAAGAAAAAGCAAAAGAATTAGGTTTAACGCCATTAGTGGAAATTGTTGCTCAGAGTTCGGCTGCTAAAGCTCCTGTTGAGTTTACAACTGCTCCAGCTGACGCAATAAACAAGGTACTGAATAAAGCCAGAATGAAAATTAGTGAAATAGATCTTTTTGAAATAAATGAGGCATTTGCAGTTGTTTCATTGGCTGTTAATAAATTACTTGGAATATCTGCTGACAAAGTAAATGTTAACGGCGGAGCAGTTGCTTTAGGGCATCCAATTGGAGCAAGCGGAGCACGGGTGCTTACTACTCTTATTCACGAAATGAAAAAGCGTAATTCCGGATATGGAATAGCATCTCTTTGTATAGGCGGAGGTGAAGCATCTGCTGTAATTATTAAAAATTATAAATAAACGGAGAGGGTAGAATAATGAATATTAAAAATGTAGCAGTTGTTGGCGGCGGTACTATGGGAAATGGAATTACTCATGTTTTTGCAGCAAAAAGAATTAACGTTTTTCTTTGTGAAACTACTGAAGAGCTTTTTGAAAAAGCTATTAAAACTATCGCAGCTAACTTTGACAGACAGATTAAGAAAGGTACTGTAACCGAAGAAAACAAAACGGTTTCACTTAAAAACATAAATAAAATTATAGGTGTTAAAAATATACCAAATGATGTTGATTTAGTTATTGAGGCTATTTATGAAAACAAGGAAGCTAAGTTATCTATATTTAATATTTTAAACTCAATAGTTAAACCTGAATGTATATTTGCTACAAATACATCTTCAATTTCAATAACGGAATTATCTGCAGGGATAAGATCTGACAAATTTATTGGGATGCATTTTATGAATCCCGTACCGGTTATGAAATTAATTGAAATAATCCGAGGTTATTCAACATCTGATGAAACGTTCAACATAGTAAAAGATTTAGCATTAAAACTGGATAAAGAACCTGTTGAGGTTTTTGATTATCCGGGGTTTATTTCAAACAGGATTTTAATGCCGATGATAAATGAAGCTGTTTTTGCTTTGATGGAAGGAGTCGCTTCAAAAGAAGATATTGATACAGTTATGAAATTAGGTATGAACCATCCAATGGGTCCGTTAACTTTAGCTGACTTTATTGGTTTAGATGTTTGTCTGGCAATTATGGAAGTGCTTTACACTGGATTTAATGATCCCAAATACAGACCGTGCCCATTACTAAAAAAGATGGTAGCTGCCGGAAAACTGGGAAGAAAATCAGGAGAAGGATTTTATAAATATTAGAAGAAGTGGATTATTTCAGAAGCCGGGATCTATTTATTCCGACTTTTTGTTTGTCTGATAATGTATATTATGTAAACTAATAAAAATTACTAAACAAACTTATTCAATTTAAGTATTAAGTAAACAACAAATACTAGTATGACAATCCAGAATATCGGACTCCTCTTCCGGTGTTTGAACTTACGTTGTCTGGAAAAGCCAAGTCGTTTTTTCTTTTTTTCTTTTTCATCTTCTTCAGGCTTATAAAATCTGGCAGGATAATCAAAAACCCGGTGTTTAGGTCGTTTCATTAGCATAAATATCACTCTCAAATATTGCATTTACAAAAGCCTGAGCATCGAACTCCTGAAGGTCATCAATTCCTTCACCAACTCCGATATATTTAACCGGGACATTCTGATTAGCTATAATTTGAAAAACTGCACCGCCTTTAGCAGTTCCATCCAGTTTAGTGATAACTAATCCTGAAAGATCGGTTACTTTAGAGAATTCATCAGCTTGCACAATGGCATTCTGTCCGGTATTTCCATCAATAACCAGTAAAGTTTGGTGCGGAGCATCAGGTACTAGCTTTGAAATTACTCTTTTTATTTTATTCAGCTCATTCATAAGGTTGGCCTTATTGTGAAGTCTGCCGGCAGTATCGATTAAAACAATATCATATTTATCATCTAAAGCCTTTTTAACAGTGTCATAAGCAACAGATGACGGATCAGAGCCTTTACCTCGCTGTATAATGTCCACACCAGCACGCTCAGCCCATATATCAAGCTGTTCATTGGCAGCAGCACGGAATGTATCAGCTGCTCCCACAATCACTTTACAGCCAATTTTTTTATAGTTGTTAGCTAATTTACCAATAGTGGTGGTCTTCCCTGCTCCATTCACACCAACAATTAAAATAATAAAAGGATTATACTTTGTATAATCACTTCCGTTTATTTGCTTTTGATTTAACAGCTTTACAAGTTCATTCTTAACAACATTTATTATACTTACTTGAGATCGGTCCTTTTCAGATTTAAGGCTCACACGTACGTGCTTAATTATTTTCTCAGTCGTATCAAAACCAATGTCCGAAGTAACCAGAACCTCTTCTAATTTATCAATTGTAATATCGTCAATTACAGCTTTTCCTGTTACAGCTTCGTTGATTGAATTAACAATTTTATTTCGGGTTTTACTTAACCCGTTTTTAAGCTTATCGAAATTAAAATTCTTAAACAGACTCATTTTTATTATTTCTCTTTATAAATTCTGCAGCTCGTATAACATAACCTGCAAACGATGCAAATATTAACACAATACTTAAATAGTAAAAGAACTGGTAAATGAAGGTCTCCTGGCTTAGTCCG
>DATHSU010000130.1:0-10719 GCA_035463895.1 Ignavibacteriaceae bacterium
ATTAGCAATATATTCAAAACCCTTAGCATAAAGATCTACAATCTGTCTTTCTTTTTCCTGTAATTTTGTTACAAGTGATTGGGTGTAATAAAGTGTACCTCCGGCAATAATCAGTGCTAAAAAAAGCAGCAGAAGTTTTACATTTACGGAAGCCGGACCGCCGGACATTTTCATATGCGTACCTTAAGAAAAAAGATTTATAAATAGTTAAAATTATATAAAAGCGTTCTAAATTCCAGAGTAAAAATCTGTGAAATAAAGCTTTGTTACCAACAAAAACAAGCTTTTACAAAAGGGCATAAAAAAGCCGCATTGCTGCGGCTTAATAATTTGCTTCATAATACGGTTAGAAACGATTGTCATCGGTGGTTTTATTATAAATCCACTCAACCTCAACCCAGGCAGGATTACCGGGCGTTCCACCGCCAAAAGCTACAATCTTTAGCTTTGAGTAATGTCCGTCATCATCATAAAGAAAAACATAATTTGTTTCTCTATCACCCATATTATCTGTCCATGTACCTGAAGACTGTAACGGAGAATCGACACCATCATTCAAATTACTTGCGGCACCAACTCGGAACTTTGTTACTCTTGTCATATTAGGACTTATTTCAGCGCTTTGGACAACAAAACCGGTTGATGTATAATAAATGTCTACATTTGCTCTATCGGGGTTTGTAGCAGCAACTCCATAAGCCATACCAGATGAAAGATCCAGACCGCTTGGTTCTGCTGCAGTTGTGCCGACTGTTTCCCACAATCTTACCGGACCGAAGGAATCTAAAATAATATTAGATACCAACTCAACATTAGTAACTACTGATGTTTGATTTCCTGAAACACTAACTGCAAAAGTAGTATCATTAAAATCCTGAAGTTTTAAGGTAACATTATAAACAGCAGGATCGAGATTTTTAACAGTATCAGGCGTCACTTTGTTGGAATTTACACCGTTTATCCAAATTTGAGCACCAGATGGTACTGAAGAAACAAAGATGTTTCCTTTTTCATCTGGTGGAGTTATTGGATCATCAGTTGAATCGCAGGAAACGAGTATTAATCCTGTAATCAAAAAGAGTGTTAAATAAATTAGTTTTTTCATTTTATTGCTTCCTTATTTCGTTGTTATTTCTTATTTAAGTTGAATGAAAATTGAGATTTATCAAGATCCATTGTAAAAGTTCCGGAGTAGTTCTTACCGTCCTCAGACAAATTTCCTGTGTATCTTCCTTTAAATCTACTGTGCAGCAAATCTCTCATAGTCATCCTCATTGTTGAAGGACTAATTGTTCCTTCAACGTCCTGATTTATTACTTCACGATAACTGATAGTGATTCTTCCCTTGAAAGTGCTGTCGGTTTGTTCTGTAATATTTAGTATAGTATTACGGGCATCGAATTTACCTGTCCACTGACCTTTAAGATCAGGAATTTGAACAACAGGCTCCTCAACTTCGGGCTCTGTAATATCTTCAGGAGTTTCTTCTACTGGTGCGGATTCTGATTCAACAGTTGTTTCCTGAGTTCCTTCGGGAGTCTCAGTTTTCTTTTCGCATCCAATGAATGCTAAAAGAAATAAAGCAATCGTTAATATCAAGAATTGCTTGATTAATGAGTTCATAGTGCCTTTTTCCCTTTTATTTATTGATTGATTTAAATGACAATTCCATTTCTTGACAAAGTAAATGCCAGAAAATAGTTAATTAACTATTTAAGTTTTTCAAACTTTTACGATTTTTTACAATAACTATTATTTGAAATGAATAATAAAATATACGCAATGTTGAAAATAATCGAAAGTAGTATTATATCCCGATAACGTTTGAAACAATAAAAATATTTTAGCTAATAATTTATTTATTCATTTCTGGCACCATAAAAAATAATAAGTCTGAGTTTCCGATAAAGGCAAAAATTCTGATATAATTACTGTAAAATACATTTACAATAATTGCATTGGGGAATTATGGAAAACCTTGGAAAATTTCCGTTTGGAGAAGAGGTTAAAAGATTAACCCAAAAGGATAGGTCGCCAAAGAAATACTTTGTCATCGGCAGTTATGCTTCTGCAGTACATTCAAGCTGGTATGATAAAAGTGGAAAACTGATTTCTAGAGCTTTAGCAGTTGCAAACGAACCAGATATCTTATGGGCAGGTAACTCATTCGAAGCTATGTCTATAATCAACAGGGTTAACTGTCCGCCTGATGCAGGAAGATTATCCGATCCGGGAAAAAGGATTAATGGTGGTGTTGGAAGACTTTTCTATGTGGAGATCCTAAAACCCTTAAACATTTTACGCTCTGATGTTTGGTTTACTTTACTGATTCCATTTACAGTTGCAAACAAGGGGCAGCGAAAATCCTTAAATCGTTATAAACGGGTTTGCGGGCAATTTAATCTGCCTGAGTCAAGTATACTACCTTCCAATATTAAATCATCACTAATTACCGAACAGCGAATAAAAGAAATACTTAATGAACTAGAAGAATCAAAAGCAGAAGTAATTATCACACTTGGAGATTTGCCAATATATCATTTTATTAGATTATTCGATAGCAGCAAAGTGAATCTTTCTTTATTTAGTAAATACGGTGTTATAAACACTATTGAGATAAATAATAAAATATATAAACTGCTTCCGGTCTATCATCCAAAATCGGGGGAAAACATAGGCTCATATACAGAAAGATTGAGACAAATTCATAATGATTGGAAAAAATTCGATGCACCTGAAATACAGTTATAACTGACTGTTTTTAATTATTCTTTTTGCTTTGTAATAATCATCCATAGTGTTGATATTAAATAATAATTCGGGATTGTATCCTGGAAACTTTTTTTCAATATCTATATATTCCACTGAGACAATTTTAAAAAAGTTTTTCATACTTAAAGATTTGTTCTTCCCATTATCTATTTGATTATTTGAGATATGCTGATTCAGCAATTTTTCTAATAAAGGCAGGATATTCGTTGTATAGACGCCGCACATCGGATGTACTTTGTTGTTGAAAACAGGGATTTTAATCTGCTGGTCAGATGGATAATCAACTATAAATAAAACTAACTCTTCGTTTATAAAAGGTAAGTCACAGCTTACAATGAAATTATTTTCTGTATCTGAAACTAAAAGTGAAGAGTATATACCGACTATTGGACCAAAACCTCTACAAATATCTACAGCTTTTTTTAGCTTGAGTTGAGGGTAAGCTTCTTTTTCTCTGACACTGAGAATAATATCAGCAAAATGGGGACTGACAAGTGAAATAGTTTTTTCCAGAAGAGTTGTTTCGCCAAACTGAAGCTGACTTTTATCATAACCCATTCGGCTGCTCTTACCACCGGTAAGTATTATAGTATTTATATTATTAAACTTTTTAGACATAAAAATTTCTGTATGTTTAAAACTAAAAAAATAGCTTTGAAAAACCGTGACTCTGTTTAATGATATTGGACTAATTTACAACCTATGAGGTTTAAAGCACGAAATATTTTCTATGCTTCTTTACTTTAATAGTCTAATCCTTTAAGTTTGGAAAGTTTATTTATTAACCTTTAAATCTATCCGGAGAGATGGAAAAGGAACTTAACCCAAATATTAACAATAAAACGTAACCTCTGCGGACAAAAGTCCAAGGAGGCTTTTTTGTATCTATGAAAACCAAATCAAACATAATCGACAAAGAAGGGTTTAATCGAATTATAACCCGTATTTCCCACGAAATTCTAGAACAAAATAAGGGTTCGCACAATTTAGTGCTTATTGGTATGCGTACCCGGGGCGAATTTATTGCCAAAAGGATCAAAGAAAAAATCAAAGAAATCGATGGTGTTGATCTGCCATTTGGTGTTCTGGATGTTACTCTTTATCGTGATGATTTCAGAACACGAATGAAGCAACCGGAAGTTTCAGTTTCCGATATTACATTCGATATTAATGAAAAAGATATAATAGTTATTGATGACGTTCTTTATACTGGAAGAACGGTTCGATCAGCATTAAATGCGCTAATGGATCTTGGAAGGCCGAGTTCAATCCAGCTTTGTATTCTTATAGACAGAGGTCATCGTGAATTGCCTATCCGTGCTGATTATGTCGGTAAGAATATTCCAACATCTTTAGACGAAGAAATAAAAGTTAAAATGGAAGAATTCGACGGTGAGGATGCGATCTATCTCGTTGAAGCAGAAAAAAAATAAATTGAGAGAATAATTAAATGCCATTATCTAGCAGACATTTATTAGGCCTACAGGGAGTTCCCAAAGAAGATATCCAGCTAATACTCGATACAGCTCTGACTTTCAGAGAAGTTCTGGAACGACCAATTAAAAAAGTTCCCACATTACAAGGTAAAACCATAGTAAATCTTTTTTATGAAAACTCAACAAGAACTAGAATATCATTTGAACTTGCAGAAAAAAGATTATCAGCCGATTCGATAAATTTTTCAGTATCAACAAGCAGCGTCAGTAAAGGGGAAACTCTTAAAGATACAATTAAAAATATAGAAGCAATGAAAGTTGATATGGTTGTGGTTCGGCACGCTGCTGCAGGAACGCCTTTGTTCCTAACAAAAGTTTGCAATTCAATTATTATAAATGCCGGTGATGGAATACACGAGCATCCTACTCAAGCTCTGCTGGATATGTATTCAATAAGGGAAAAGCTTGGAAGACTTGATGGGTTAAAAGTATGTATTGTTGGTGATATTGCTCACAGCCGCGTTGCGCTTTCAAATATTTATGGACTCAAAACAATGGGCGCAAAAGTTTCACTATGTGGACCTTCGACTATGATACCCAGGTTTATTGAAGATCTTGGAGTTGATGTAATAACAAATATTGATGAAGCTATTCAGGAAAATGATGTACTCAATATTTTAAGAATCCAGCTTGAAAGAAAAGCAAGAGAATATTTTCCATCAATAAGGGAATACGCAAAATACTTTGGAATTACCAGGGATCGACTTGAAAAAAGTGGTAAAGAAATTCTTATACTTCATCCCGGTCCCATTAACAGGGGCGTGGAAATATCATCTGATGTTGCTGACGGACAGCACCAGATAATCCTTAATCAGGTTACTAATGGCGTGGCAGTCAGAATGGCTGTGTTATACTTACTCGGAACTTTAAACTAAACGGAATTTACAGAATGAAGATTTTATTAAAAGATGTTGCGGTTAACAATCCAGCTCAAAATCTTAAAAAAGATAATATTGATATAGTGATTGACAATGGTGTAATTATTGAAATTGGAAAACTGAATGAGAAAGATTTTGGGGAAGTAAAAAAGTTTGACTTAGCAGGTAAATTAGTCGTTCCCGGACTTTTTGATATGCACGTTCATCTCAGAGAGCCTGGCAGGGAAGATAAAGAAACTGTTATTTCGGGCTGTAACTGTGCGGCAAATGGCGGATTTACAGGACTTGCCTGTATGCCGAACACAGAACCTGCAATTGATTCAGCAGAAGTAGTTTCTTTTATCAAAAAACAAGCTTCCAATCATTTAGTTGAAGTATATCCGGTTGCAGCAGCTACCTTAGGAAGAAGAGGGGAAGTTCTTTCTCCAATGGCAGAGTTATTTGAAGCTGGTGCTGTAGGATTTTCCGACGATGGAACAGCTATTAAAACAGCTTCCATCTTAAAACGTGCAATGGAATATTCAAAAATGTATGATCTTCCTATAATAGAGCATTGCGAAGATGATTCACTTGCAGGCGGAGCAATGAATGAGAGTATCAATTCCACCATACTTGGTTTGCCTCCTATTCCATCCCTTGCTGAGGATCTTATTGTAATGCGAGATATTTTAGTTGCAGAATATACCGGTGCTAAAATTCATATTGCTCACATAAGCACAAAAAAATCTGTTGAAATGGTTAGAGAAGCAAAAGCCAAAGGAATAAGAGTAACGGCTGAAGTCACTCCGCATCACTTCACACTTACCGATGATGCAGTTAAAACTTATGATACTAATGTTAAAATGAATCCTCCGCTCAGAACAAAGGAGGATGTTGATGCAATTATTGAAGGATTAAAAGATGGGACACTCGATTGTATTGCCTCCGATCATGCACCGCATACTATAGAAGAGAAAGAAGTTGAATTTGAATATGCTCCTAATGGAATTATTGGTTTGGAAACTCAGATCGGATTGGCATTGACAGAGTTATATCACAAAAAAATATTAACTATTGAGCAAATAATAGAAAAGCTTAGTATTAATCCCAGAAAAATTCTAAACATACCTGTCCCTCAGATTAAAAAAGGTGAACCAGCAAACCTTACTATACTGGATCTTAATATTGTTTGGACTGTTAATAAGTTCAGTAGTTTCAGTAAATCAATTAATACTCCTTTTGATAAGAAATTACTAACCGGAAAATCAGTTGGAGTAATTAACAAACTGCAAATGTTTTTTGATGGAAAATTTCGAAATATTTGATTGCTAATAATAGATTTTTTATATCCAGCCGGTGTTTAATTAAATAGACACCGGTTTTTTATTTTCTGCGAAATTCAATAAAAAACAAAGCTTTTTTATGGCATTTCGATTGTCTTAATAATGTCAGAATTAAAGTTATAAAGGATAAAGCCATGAAAAAGATAAATTTAATACTCGCAGTTTTACTAACAAGCTTTTTAATATCAGCTTGCAACGTAAATGATACTAACTATGAATATGATTACACTCCGCCAAGAATTCCTACCGGAGTAACCGTGTTGAATGGTGATGGCAGAGTAGATCTTTCGTGGAATCATAACCGGGAAAATGATCTTGCCGGTTATAATGTTTATTACAGTTATACATATGAAGGTCGATATACTCTGATCGGAACAACACAAAATAATTATTTTGTAGACTATGATGTATCGAACGGAACACGTTATTACTATGCAGTTACAGCTTTTGATTATAACAATAATGAAAGTGAACTGAGTCTTGAAGTAGTTTACGCACGTCCGAGACCCGAAGGATTCAATCAATCAATATTCGATTTCAGGAGATTCCCTAATAATTCAGGTTATTCTTTTTCTAAATACTCTGTAAAGCCTTATGATCATTTGGATACAGATTTCTATTTTGAAATTTTTCAGGGCACCAACTATCTGGTAGTTTATGATGATACAGATATAATCGATATGGGTCCTACAATGGATATTTGGGATATTGACTTTGCTCCGGAAAGCGGTTGGGCTCCTAACAAGGAAGAAATTGCCAGAGTCGGACATACTTATGTAATCTGGACTTATGACAATCGCTTTGCAAAAGTTAGGATCAAATCAATAACTTTAGACAGAATAGTTTTTGATTGGGCTTACCAAACGGCAGTCGGAGATCCTCAGTTAAAACCGGTTGTCCCAGGAAGTGTACGTGATATAAAAATTAAGGAAAGAAGTTTCTGATAAAATAACTAAAGAATGCTATTGTTGTGTAAATCTATATAGTCCCAAACGATTATATAGATTTACACTTTTTTATTATTTAAATTTGACGAGTGGTTTGAAATGAAAAAATACCTTAAAATATCAGCTTTATTATTAGTTGTTTTCATATTATCAATTTATCCTCAACAGAAAAATCTCATACAGAAAACGGAGATTAAAAAACAGATTGTTGTTGATTCTGTAATGTTTGATGAAATTGAAAACGCAATCAACGCAGGTGATGTTTCAAAGATTTCAAAGTATTTGGGTTCCCAAACATATTTCAGCCTAACGAACGGAATTAATGGTTATTACAGCACTAACCAGGCATACTATGTCTTAGAGGATTTTTTTAAGCTTTACAGAGTGACAAAATTTAAGTTGAATACTATCAAAACAGAAATTTCAAACCCCTATGCAACAGGCACATATTTTTATGATTACAGAGGAAGAAGAGGATCTGCACAGGTTTATATTTCCCTTACTCGCTCTGGTAATAATTGGAACATAAGTCAGCTTACAATTAATTAATGCTTAAAAAAACAATTCATAAATTTCAAGGCGATAGAAAATATTTTACTATCGTCTTTTTTATTTTCATCTTCATACTGATTTCTGCTGTTTATACACCCCGCATAATTGAAAGTAATAAAGAAAACTGGAATGATGAATTAACAAATCAGATTAATTCAGTTGAGCAATCTGTAAGCCACCGTTTTGAAACTAAGATGTATTCCCAGTTACAATTGACAAATCAGTTAAAAAGTAATTTGAGAAATATTTTTGTTCTGGGAGATGAAGCTTACAGAGAAATTATCAGAGTTCTAAACCAGAGAACCTTTGAAGATTACTCAATTGGTATTTTTGCACCCAACGGAAGAATGATTGCATGGAACAATCCGGTTATCATAAATCAAAACGAACTTTTCCCGCTTACTAATCCGCTTGGCGAATTTTACTTCCTGGAAAAAGAACTGATAGTTTACTTAAGCCAGACAGATACTGTAACAATAGATAATGACATTTTTTACTTAACAATAAGCAAACCAATTGAAAAAAAATACCGCCTGAACAATAAGTTTTACAAGGAAGTCAGTTTTGTTCAGGAACTTATTGATGAAAAAGGAATTGAATTTGAAGTCTCTTATAATCCTTTTCTTCCCAAAACAAAAGATGGGATGAAATACTCATTCGATTTGTTGAATAATGCAGGCAGCAAAATCGGATTAGTAACTTTCTTTAAACCTACATTAGTTAGCGAAATTAATAATATTAAAAAAAAGTCATCCAATATTCAATCCGTATTAGTTTTGTTGATCATACTTTTTTCCGGCTTTGGTATGAGGAGCGATTACAAAATGATAAAAAGCCGGTTGGTAAAAATTTTATTTTTGTTCTTATTCCTATCAATCGGTAGAACCGTAATATTCCTTATCGGATTCCCTTCAGTGTTTATGGCCGGACCCCTGGCAGATCCTTCAAATTTTTCATCAGTGTTCGGATGGGGAATTGTGAAATCTCCGGTTGAATTTTTTATTACAAATATTTTTGCACTGATATTAGCCGCTCAGATTTACCGCTATACAAGGGATTATTTTCTTTCAGAAACACCCAAAAGATTCAGATATATTTTGAAGATATTTTCAATCCCACTGATGATATTATTTTTGCTGCTTCTTCGCTCTATAAGTGCATCAGCAAAAAGTGTAATATTCGATTCTACTATCCGCTATTTCAGAGAAGCTGACATTATACCGAATCTGTCATCTCTTCTAATGAATCTTAATATCCTTTTATTAACTGTTTCCATTTTATTGATAATGCTTGGGATATTGTATTTAGTTATAAAAATCTGGGGTGTGGGAATTTCGGAGAAGCCGGAAAGAAAAGTGTTATTGTTCAGCATACTAATTATTACTCTCTCTGTTTTGTTTTATTATCTGCAGAAAGAACCGTTAGTAAGTTTATTTATGACTATTCTGTTTACAATAATGATTCTGATCCTGTTTTTATATATCAGGTTCAAAAATGCCAAATCGGTTTTTAATTATGTCTTCATTACACTTACTGCTTCAATAATTTCGGTTTCACTGCTGAACTTTTTTAATGTTAAACTTGAGAGAGAATCTTTAAAGACTACTGCTTTTGAAATTAACAGGGCAAACGAAAACCTTTTGCAGTTCCTTCTTGATGAAACTTTAAGAAACTCTACTTTAAACGAAGAAGTTAAATCAGCCTTCAGCACAAGATATGTTAATTATGATGCAATAGCATATAAAATATGGAGCGCCAGTCCGATTCAGAGAGAGTCATTAAACTCATTTGTTGCACTCTATGATAAAAACAGGAATGTAATTGGCAGATTTAATATCGGCCTTGACGAAAGTATAAATCCATTTTCATACATAAAACCAGTTAAGACTAATGAACCAATTATCAGGGAAATAATTCAGGACAAAAATCGGGGATCAAAAACGTTCCTTGGTTTATATCCTTTTTATGAACGGGAGATATTGCAAGGCTATTTATCAGTTGCTGTTTCATTTGATCTGCAGAGTATAGGTGCTGTAAATTTTCCGGATTTTCTTGAATCATCAACATCAATACTCAATAAAGTAGTTGATATAAGACAGTTAAAGATTTTCGAATTTACAAATAATAATCTTGCACAGGTTTATGGTGATAGGTATCCCTCACGCGAGCATATAAAGGAAATATTATCTACCAGACTTTCAGAATATGACGATGGATGGATAACACTAAACTTTGAAGGTGAAAACCACACTACTTTTTTATTCCAGACAGTCAGAAATGATCAGGAAAAACTGACAGCAGTTCTTGTTGCTGAAAAACAGTTCTCCTGGAATCTTTTTAACTTCTTTAAAATATTTATAATTCATTCCATCTTCACACTCATCCTGATTGTTGTTTTGTTTGTTACCCGTGTAAAAAAAATAAATTACAGCTTTAAGTCTAAATTATTGATTGCCTTTTTAATTGTTTCGATTATTCCGGTAATCTCTCTTGCAATTTATAACAGGCAGGTTGTTAGTAGCAGGGGAGAGGACGCAATTATCTCTGAGCTAAGAGAAAGATCTTTATATATAGAAAATCATACTCAATACCAGAGAAGTAAAAATCCTAAGCGGGATCTTAACCAGATTTTTGAAAATGCAGCAAGGGAATTAAATATTGCTTATTCTATTTATAAATCCACAGATGAGATTTACAATTCGATGGATGTATTTAAACGAATAGGTATGTTTGATTCAATGCTTAATTCTGA
>DATHSU010000131.1:0-2719 GCA_035463895.1 Ignavibacteriaceae bacterium
AAGTTTTACGCCGGTATTTGATTTTTCCGGTAAGGTTGAATCTTTTACTGCTCTGCTTAAACATAAAACTGAAAGTTTATCTGAATTAAAAGGGGAAATAAAAGCGGTTGTAAAAGAAGTTATTGTTGAAAAAACTGATAAAATTGATTCTGAAATGCCTGACCCAAATTTCCTTTCAGGTGTCTTCCATGAAATCTTAACTCCAATGAATGTTATACTGGGATTTGCACAGGAATTAACTGACAGTATCAGCAGCCCTACTTCCGAACAAAAAGAAGCATCCGAACTGATCAATCAAAATAAATTGAAATTACTTGGTACAATGAATTCTGTTGTTGAATACTCGGAATTGCTGCAGCACAAATCAGAGTTTAGATATTCAGAAATTTCTATTACAGATTTGATTGAAAAACTGGATAAAAAAATCACTGAACTTATAAATGTCCCTGACACACAATTTTCTTACGGCAAAATTTCATCGTCTCTAACTTTTTTCACTGACTCTCAGAAATTTGAATTGCTCATCAGCAGTTTGGTGAAAATAGTTGGAAAGATTATTAAAGAAAAGAAATTATATTTTTCAGCTTTCCCTCAGGATGAAGAACGTTTTGTTATTCTTGTAAGTGATAATTATAATAATTGCTCTGACTATCTCGTATCGAAACTCAAACTGATTTTTTCCGGAAATAATGATTTAAGAGATATTGGTGCCCCCAGACTTACGACACACCTTGCTAAAATACTTCTGCCCATTTTAGGTGGATCATTTATTCTTAATGAAAATTTTGGTTCCGGATTTCTGTTTCCATTAAATGCATCTAAAACTTCAGAGCGGAAAAAGTTTGAAAGTGCAGATGAAAAAATAGAACAGTATTTAAAGAGTGAAAAAGAACTGCAGCCACCGGTTGAATTACTACCTGAACCTGAGGAATTAATAATACCCGATGAAAAGGAAGAATCCGAATTTCTAACAGAAGATTCTGGTGAAAAAGAAATTGAAACAGTTAATGAGTATTTATCTACTCAGGAGTCAGATCAGCAAATTGACGAACCTCCTGTTGAGGACATAATAGATGATGATACTGTGGAAGTAGTTGAACCTGAACCGGAGCCTGAATTGAACGAAATTGATCGGAAAGTTACCGGAAAACCTGAAACTAGATTAGATCTGACTAATCTTTCCTGTTTATATATTGAAGATCAGGTTGATTCTCAAATTCTCTTCAAAGTTCAAATGAAAGGCTTAAAAGAAATTAAATTTGCTGTAAGCTTTGAAGAAGCTTTACCAATGCTGGAAAGCCGTACATTCGATTTTATTGTAATGGATATCAACTTGCAGGGAGAGTATAACGGTTTAGATGCATTAAAAATAATTAATAAAATGCCTGCTCATGAAAATACACCAATTATTGCAGTAACTGCATATGTTCTGCCTGGTGATAAGGAAAAATTTATCTCAACCGGTTTCAATGATTTTGTTTCTAAGCCAATTTTCCGCGAAAAGATGATAGAATCATTAGAACGCGTTTTCTCAAATTAATTTTTTTCCCCCACACTTAAATCCTCTTTTTAACCAACTTAAGAAGGGGATTTTTTATTTAATCTCTGCTTATTGACAATTCACTCCGCTTTAGTTACATTTACCATACAAATGTATGGTATTTTTGATAAAGAGTACGACTAAGAGAAAGATTACGAAATTCACTCTTACTCCATAACTTGTAACTAACTAGCCGAAGGTGTGCCTATGAAAATCGAACTGACTGAAACTCAAAAAAACATTTTAGATTTTCTTATAGATCAGATAAAAGGAAAAGGGATCCCTCCGACACTTGCCGATGTTGCAAAGCATTTTGGATATAAAAACCGTGCAACTGTTCAACAGCATTTTCAGGCTATTGAGAAAAAGGGATACATTAGAAAAAATCCAAAGCTTTCACGTGGTATTGAACTTACGCTTGAAGAAAAGTTTTTTGTTCCAAAACCTGTACTTGGAGAAGTTGCAGCAGGAAACCCTTTAACAATTTATCCCGATGCAATTGATACAATTGAACTTCCAACAATTGCAAGAATGCCTAAGGATTCATTCCTGTTAAGAGTAAAAGGGGATAGCTTGAAAGATGCATACATTTTCAGCGGAGATATTGTAATTGTTAATCCGAACCTTGAACCGAAAAACGGACAAATAGTTGCTGCAATTCTGGATGATGCCGCAGTGGTTAAACGGTTTTATAAAAAGAAAAATGAAATTGAACTTGTTTCTGAAAACCCTGAATACAAACCGATAATAATTGATAAAAAGTATGCTTCCTTTAAGATAGTTGGATTGGTTATCGGTGTTTACAGAAGTATGGATAAAAAAGCAGTGTGATTATTTTGTGATGAATATTAATTGAGTGCGTAGTAATTTAATACTATCGATCAATTAAAATTTTAAAGGTAAACAATGAGAAAGTCCCTTGTCGTATTTATAGTTTTGATCTCTGCAAGTTTTTATCCATTTGAAAATTATGCTCAATGCTCCGATGCAGGCATTTGTTCGATCGGTGGGCATTCAATGGAAAAGGAAAGTAAAAGTATTTTTGATATTTCTGTAGCTTATAAATTTGGAACCAGCGGTAAAGATGATGATGTGCAGTTTCATGCATTACAATTGAATGGCAGCTATAATGTGTTTGATAATAGTTCTGTTCAGTTTGCATTGCCGTTTAACATTCAA
>DATHSU010000132.1:0-18782 GCA_035463895.1 Ignavibacteriaceae bacterium
TTCCTGAATTCCTTGAGAAACAGCCGGTATGTATTCCTTAGGAACAACACCACCAACAATACCATTTGTAAATTCAAAACCTTTACCAGGTTCATTAGGACCTAACTCAATCCAAACGTGTCCAAATTTTCCTCTTCCACCAGACTGTTTAACAAACTTCCCTTCAGCCTGAACGGTTTCTCTTATTGTTTCTCTGTAAGCTACTTGAGGTTTACCTACATTGGCTTCAACTTTAAATTCCCGTTTCATTCTATCTACAAGAATTTCAAGATGTAGTTCACCCATTCCACTAATAAGAGTTTGACCTGTTTCTTCATGAACTTTAACTCTAAAAGTTGGATCTTCATCAGAAAGTCTAACCAAGGAATCAGAAAGTTTATCCTGATCAGCTTTGGTTTTTGGTTCAATTGCAATTTGAATTACTGGTTCAGGAAACACTATTCTTTCAAGAACTATGGGGTCTTTTTCATCGCACAGAGTGTCTCCCGTACGAGTAAACTTTAAGCCAACAGCTGCTGCAATATCACCAGCTCTAACTTCTTCCAATTCTGAACGAGAATTTGCATGCATCTGAAGCAATCGACTAATACGTTCTTTTTTACCGCTGACAGAGTTAAAAATATATGAACCTGCTTTTAGTGTTCCAGCATAAACTCGAAAGTAAGTTAACTTACCGACGTAAGGATCATTCATAATTTTAAATGCCAATGCTGTAAACTTTTCTTTTTCATCAATTTTTCTTTTTACAACATCACTGACTCCAATATGATGGGCTTCAATATCTTTAAAGTTCGCCGGAGATGGCAAAAAGTCAATCACTGAATCAAGCAGTTTCTGAACACCTTTGTTTTTGAATGATGAGCCACAAAGAACAGGTATAATTTTGAGGTCGATGGTAGCTTTTCTTAATACGTTTTTAACTTCTTCAGGACTTATTTCTTCGCCGTTTAAATATTTTTCTAATAAAGTATCATCAACATCGGATACTGCTTCCAGCATCCTGGTTCTATACTTATTAGCAGTTTCAATAAGATCTTGAGGTATATCTATCAAATCAAAAGTCTGACCAAAAGATTCTTCATGATACATTCTGGCTTTGAATTCAATTAAGTCAATAATTCCAGCAAACAAATCACCTTCACCTATTGGTAAAGTGACTGGAACTGCATTCGCACCCAATCTTTCTTTCATCATCTGAACAGCATTATAAAAATCAGCACCAATTCTATCCATTTTATTTATAAATGCAATTCTTGGCACGCCGTATTTGTCAGCTTGACGCCAAACGGTTTCTGATTGAGGTTCAACACCTCCAACCGCACAAAATAACGCGACCGCACCATCAAGAACCCTTAAAGATCTTTCAACTTCAACTGTAAAATCTACGTGACCGGGGGTATCAATAATGTTAATCTGATGATCTTTCCAATAACAGGTGGTTGCTGCACTTGTAATGGTAATGCCTCTTTCCTTTTCCTGTTCCATCCAGTCCATGGTTGCTGCACCATCATGAACTTCGCCTAGTCTGTGAAGTTTACCGGTATAAAAGAGTATTCGCTCGGTAGTTGTAGTTTTACCGGCATCGATGTGCGCCATTATACCAATGTTGCGAACCATATCTATTTTAATCTTAGCAGACATTTAATCCAATCTATTCTATAATTACCATTTAAAGTGCGCAAAAGCTTTATTTGCTTCAGCCATTTTATGTGTATCTTCTTTTTTCTTTACTGCGGAACCTTCATTATTAGAAGCAGCTATCAACTCATTTGCTAATTTTTGCGACATTGATTTTTCACTTCTTGACCTGGAATAATTTTTAATCCATCTCATAGCAAGAGCAATTCTTCTTTCAGGTCGCACTTCAGTAGGCACCTGATAAGTAGCACCTCCAACTCTTCGGCTTCTTACTTCGATTAATGGCTGAACATTGGAGATAGCTTTTTTGAAAACTTCGAGTCCGGGCTTTTGAGTTCTACCTTCTATTAAATTAAATGCCTCATAAACCATTTTCCTGGTAACAGATTTTTTGCCATCGTACATTAAACTGTTTATGAACTTGGATACTAAAACATCATTGAATTTAGGATCCGGCTTAACATATCTTTTTTCTGCTCTTTTCTTTCTCATAACTTATTTAGCTTTCGGTTTTTTGGCACCGTATTTAGAACGACCTTTTTTTCTATCTTCAACACCACTTGTATCCAGAGTTCCTCTGATAATATGATATCTTACTCCCGGTAAATCTTTTACTCTACCGCCTCTTATCATAACTATTGAGTGTTCCTGAAGATTGTGTCCTTCTCCCGGGATATATGCAGTAACTTCAATGTTATTGGTAAGCCGCACTCGTGCAACTTTTCTTAAAGCAGAGTTAGGTTTTTTAGGAGTAGTAGTATATACTCGTGTACAAACCCCTCTCTTCTGGGGACACCCCGCTAGTGCCGGTGCTTTGTTCTTAGCTAAAATTACAACTCGACCTTTTCTTACCAATTGATTTATAGTAGGCACAAAGTTCTCCTAAAAAAACGTTTACAAAAAAATTCAGACTTCAAATATACCCTTTGACTCAAATTTTGTCAAGAAATCAGAAGGTATTTTTGCGAATAATAATAATATTTAAAAACCACACTGTTTGAGCTCACATATCTGATTCAATAGCTTGATCTTTATCAAATTTTGATTATTGGTTCTAATTAACTTCAAGTTCTTTCTTTTCGTCTTCGACAGCTTCAATTTCAGTGGATTTGAGAGCAATCTTCCTATATTTTTTCAATCCTGTACCTGCTGGGATCAAGTGACCCATAACAACATTTTCTTTTAAGCCAAGTAAATTGTCAACTTTTGCTTGTATTGCAGCGTTGGCAAGCACTTTGGTAGTTTCTTGGAATGAAGCCGCAGAAATGAAACTTTCTGTTGAGAGTGCTGCTTGCGTGATCCCCAACAATATATTTTCGAAAGTAGCTGGTTCAGCATCTCTGACCACAGCTTCCCTTTTTTCTTTTTTCTTCAAATCTGAGTTTATTTCCCTAATCTTCGATTTACTTACAAGCTGACCTACTTTAAGTTTAGAATCTCCTTTTTCCTCAACGTAAACAAGATTTTCTATTTTACTGTTTTCTTCAATAAACTCAATTTTATCAACAACATCTTCTTCAAGGAATTTGGTATCGCCCGGTAAAACTATTCTTACTTTCTGAAGCATCTGTCTAACAATAACCTCTATGTGCTTATCATTAATTTTCACACCCTGCAGGCGGTAAACATCCTGAATTTCATTAACAAGATATTCCTGAACAGCACTTGTTCCTTTAATTGCCAGGATATCATGAGGATTAACAGGACCATCTGTTATTTTTTCACCAGCAGGTATTTCATCATTTTCCTGAACCAGAATATGTCTTTGGAGTGGAACATTATATTTTTTCTCATCAGACCCGTCAGGTGCCGTTACAATTATTTCTCTTGAACCTTTCTTTCTTGCCCCAAATTTTACGAAGCCTTCTATTTCGGAAACAACAGCTGTTTCAAGAGGGCTGCGCGCTTCAAATAATTCTGTTACACGTGGAAGACCACCTGTAATATCTCTGCTTTTTGAAGTTTGTTTAGAAATTTTTGCTAATACTGTACCTGCTGATATCTTTTCACCTTCTTCAACAGACAAGTATGCCTTTACCGGAAGATTAAATGGTTTTGAATCACCATCATCAGTGATAATAACTATACTTGGTGTTAAATTTTTATCCTTCGATTCGATAACTACTTTCTGAACGTGTCCGGTTTGCTCGTCAGTTACCTGCTGCATTGTAGCATTATCAATAAGATCTGCAAATCTGACAGTTCCTGAAACGTCTGTAATAATAACGGCATTATAAGGATCGTGATTATATAAAGGAGTTCTTTTTTGAACTAGATCACCATCATTAATAACTAACTCAGCACCATAAGGAACATCATATTTCTTTATCTGGCGATTATCTTCATCGTAAATACCAATAGCGCCTCGTCGCCCGGTAACAACTTTAATGGTCATATCCGGTCCGCCAAAGGGATCTTTTTCAATTTTTTCAACAAAATTTATTTTCTCAAAGACAACTTTACCGTCAGCATTGGTTTCAACCTGAGATTGACTAGCAATTCTGGACGAGGTTCCGCCAAGATGGAATGTTCTGAGTGTTAACTGAGTACCCGGCTCACCAATAGATTGAGCTGCAATGATTCCAACAGCCTCACCAACTTCAACTAATTTGCCGGTTGTAAGATTTCTACCATAACATTTAGCACATACACCACGCTTTGATTCACAGGTTAATACTGTTCTGATATACACAGAATCAATATTTGCGTCTTCAATTTTCTCCGCAATCTCTTCAGTGATTACTTCACTGCCTTCGACAATTAGTTCATCGGTTCTCGGGTGATAAACATCACCTTGCGCAACTCTTCCTGTAATTCTTTCAGCAAGCGGTTCTCTTTCCTGCTCAACATCTTTAAGTGCTTTAATTTCTATTCCAAGGATTGTTTCACAGTCTATTTCGCTAATGATAACATCCTGAGCAACATCCACCAACCTTCTCGTCAGGTAACCAGCATCCGCCGTTTTAAGAGCAGTATCAGCCAAACCTTTACGTGCACCGTGCGTAGAAATAAAATATTCCAGTACTGATAAACCTTCTTTAAAGTTTGCAACAATGGGATTTTCAATGATCTCTCCGGCTTGCCCGGTAAGAGATTTTTGTGGTTTCATCATTAATCCTCTCATACCAGCAAGCTGTCTAACCTGTTCCTGCGAACCTCTAGCACCAGAATCAACCATCATATGTAATGAATTGAATCCCTGGCTATGAACACGGATTTTTTCCATCAGTGCCCTTGCAACATCGTTTGTAGTATGAGTCCATACATCTATAATTTTATTATATCTTTCTGCATCGGTAATAACACCTACTTCATGTTCGTTAAGTATACCTTCAACTTTTTTATTAGCTTTTTCAATAAGAGTTAATTTTTCTTCAGGAATAATCATATCAGTATAGCTTATTGATAAACCACCGGCAGTTGCATATCTAAAACCGATATCTTTAAGATCATCAAGGAATTTTGCAGTAACTTTATTACCCATCTTTATAAACATCTGTCCAATAAAACCACCAAAAGTTTTCTTAATCAGAAGCTGATTAAAAAATCCCATTTCTTTAGGCACTATAGAATTGAATATAACTCTTCCTACTGTAGTTTCTAAAATACTTCCATCAATCCTTACCTTTATTCTCGCATGCAGTCCAACAACTCTATTATTGTAAGCTATGATGACTTCTTCGGAAGATGAGAAAATCATATCTTCACCTTTATCGCCATCTTTTACCTTTGTCAGATAGTAACAACCCAGAACAATATCCTGAGTAGGTACAACAATTGGACTTCCATTTTGCGGTGAAAGGATGTTATGGCTGCTTAACATAAGCAAGCTCGCTTCAAGCTGTGCTTCGTAAGAAAGAGGAACGTGAACAGCCATCTGGTCACCGTCAAAATCAGCGTTGAATGCGGTACAAACCATTGGATGGAGCTGAATTGCTCTGCCATCAATCAGCATAGGCTGGAAAGCCTGAATTCCTAATCTGTGCAAAGTTGGCGCACGGTTAAGAAGAACTGGATGCGCTTCAATGACTTTTTCTAAAATATCCCAAATAATAGGATCCTTACGATCTACAACTTTTCTTGCGCTTTTTACAGTTTTATTATGTCCTCTTTCAATCAGTTTTCGTATAACAAATGGTTTAAATAATTCAATCGCCATATCTTTTGGAAGACCACACTGGTGCAGCTTTAATTCGGGACCAACCACAATTACAGACCTACCGGAATAATCTACTCGTTTACCAAGAAGATTCTGGCGGAAACGGCCCTGTTTACCTTTCAACATATCACTTAGTGATTTAAGCGGTCTGTTGTTATCGCTTCTAACTGCACTTCCCCTTCTGGAGTTATCGAATAGAGCGTCAACTGCTTCCTGAAGCATTCTTTTTTCGTTTCTTAAAATCACTTCAGGTGCTTTAATATCAATTAATCTTTTCAGCCTGTTATTTCTAATAATCACTCTTCTGTAGAGATCGTTAAGATCACTGGTAGCAAATCTGCCGCCTTCAAGAGGAACAAGGGGTCTCAATTCCGGGGGAATTACCGGAATGTAATTTAGCACCATCCATTCGGGTCTGTTTGGAACTTTACCATCTTCCTCTTTGAATGATTCTATAACTCTTAGCCTTTTAAGAATATCCTGCTTCTTTTGCTGCGAAGTTTCTACAGCAAGCTGCTCTCTTAATTCTTTAGAAAGTTTTTCTACATCAGTATTTTTCAGAATGTTTTTTACAGCATCCCCGCCTATGCGAGCTACAAATTTTTTCGGATCATTATCCTCAAGTTTTTCATTTCCATCGGGTAATGAGTTCAATACTTCATAATACTGATCTTCAGAAATCAAATCTAATCTGCTTAAACCGGTTAATCCCGGATTAATTACAACATAAGATTCATAATAAATAACTTTTTCAAGTTCTTTTAGGCTCAGACCTATTATATTTCCAATTTTTGAAGGCTGTGCTCTAAAAAACCAGATATGTACTACGGGAACAGCAAGTCCAATATGACCCATTCTTTCACGACGTACACTTTTCTGAGTTACTTCAACACCACATCTATCACAAATAATACCTTTATATCTTATTCTTTTATACTTGCCGCAGAAACATTCCCAATCACGTGTAGGTCCGAATATTTTTTCACAAAACAAACCATCTTTTTCCGGACGGAAAGAGCGATAGTTAATAGTTTCGGGTTTGGTTACTTCTCCATAAGATCTTGAAAGAATATCATCCGGACTAGCTAAACCAATAGTTAAGCTGTGTATTTCACGCATTGCATTTTCTTGAATTCTAAAAGCCATATTAATTATCTCCTGATTACTATGTGAAAAATTTATTCAACGTTAGTTAATTTTTATATCCAGTCCGAGACCCTGAAGTTCTTTAATTAAAACGTTGAATGATTCGGGAACATTTGGTTCCGGTAAATTATCACCCTTAACAATAGACTCATAAGCCTTAGCTCTACCTGACACATCATCACTTTTCACAGTTAAAATTTCCTGAAGAATATGTGAAGCACCGTATCCTTCAAGTGCCCAAACTTCCATTTCGCCGAATCTTTGACCGCCAAACTGAGCCTTACCACCAAGCGGCTGCTGGGTAATAAGTGAGTATGGGCCAATTGAACGAGCATGAATTTTGTCATCTACAAGGTGACTTAACTTCAACATATAAATGTATCCGCAAGTAACTTTCTGATGAAATATTTCACCTGTTCTTCCGTCATAAAGTTCTGTTTTACTTCCGCTTTCTAGACCAGCTTTTTCAAGCCACTCATCAACATCTTCCACATTAGCACCATCAAAAATAGGGGTTGCAAACTTAACTCCAAGTTTTTTACCTACCCATCCTAATGCTGTTTCATAAAGCTGTCCCAAGTTCATTCTTGATGGCACACCAAGAGGATTTAATATAATATCAACGGGGGTTCCATCAGGTAAGAAGGGCATTTCCTCAACAGGAACTAGTTTAGCAACGACTCCTTTGTTACCGTGTCGGCCAGCCATTTTATCGCCAACAGCAAGTTTTCTTTTCTTAGCAACATATACTTTAGCAAGCTGAACTATTCCGGGAGGCAGCTCATCGCCGCTCTGAATTTTTATTCTTTCCCGTTTGAATTCTTCTTCCAGATCAACCAATATATCAAAGTAGTTTTTAAACAAAGCCTGAACAAGGTTGTTCAATTTCTTTGTTTCAAACCAATCAAGTGTATAGTCCAGCTTTGAAATATCTTCCATTGAAGAGAAAGTAGAGTCTTTTATGGTGGTTCCACTTCTAAAAACTATAGATCCATCCAAATCCCTGATTCCTGTGGTACCCTGACCATTAGTAATTTTTGTTAATTTCTCAACAAATTTCTGATAATGATCAGCAACTTTCTTCTTATGATAGCTCTCAATCTGATCTAAGGCAAGTTTTTCCACTTTTTTAGATTCATTATCTTTTCTTTTTCTACTGAAAAGTCTGGTTTTGATTACCGTTCCTTTGAGGCCGGGAGGAGCCTTTAATGAAGCATCCTTAACATCACCAGCTTTATCACCAAAAATTGCACGAAGCAGTTTTTCTTCAGGCGTTGGATCAGTTTCACCCTTCGGAGTAATTTTTCCAATAAGGATATCACCTTCTTTAACTTCAGCACCTTCTCTCACTATACCATCTTCATCCAAATTTTTAACAGCCTCTTCACTAACGTTTGGAATTTCTCTTGTTAATTCTTCTTCGCCTCTTTTAGTTTCTCTAACCTGAAGTTCAAATTCCTCAATATGTAATGATGTGTAAGTATCGTCACTTACTAATCTTTCACTAATGATTATTGCGTCTTCAAAATTATAGCCTCGCCAGGGCATAAAAGCCACTAAAACATTTCTGCCTAAAGCTAATTCCCCTTGGTCTGTAGCTGCTCCATCGGCTAAGACATCGTTTTTCGCAACTCGCTGACCTTCGGATACTATGGGTCTTTGATTAACTGATGTTTCCTGATTGGTGCCGTGAAATTTTGTTAAATTATATTCAACTCTTCTTACATCGTTAAAGCTTGTAAGTGCTTCAAAACTATTCGGATTTATGTCATATTTGACAACAATTCTGGTTGAATCTACATATTCAACAACACCATCATCCTCTGCTACTAATAGTGCTCGGGAATCACGGGCAACTTTAGCTTCCATACCGGTACCGACAATTGGAGCTTTTGGCCTTAAAAGTGGCACAGCCTGACGTTGCATGTTAGAACCCATAAGTGCTCTATTAGCATCATCATGTTCAAGAAAAGGAATAAGTGCAGCTGCAGCACTAACCAGCTGAGCCGGAGCGACGTCCATAAATTGTACTTCTTCCGGATGCACTATGGGGAATTCACCTTTGAGCCTGGACTTAACTCTTTCTTTTGAAAATCGACTTTGTTCATCTAGAGTAGCATTTGCCTGTGCGATAGTATATTTATCTTCCTGTTCCGCAGTTAAATATTCAACCTCTTTAGAGACTTTACCTTTTAAAACTTTTCTATAAGGAGTTTCTAGAAATCCGTACCTGTTAACTCTTTCATAAATTGTAAGTGAAGAGATCAGACCGATATTCGGACCTTCAGGGGTCTCAATAGGGCATAAACGTCCATAATGAGTATAATGAACATCTCTTACTTCAAATCCAGCTCTTTCTCTTGTTAAACCGCCCGGACCAAGAGCAGACATTCTTCTTTTATGTGTAAGTTCTGCTAATGGATTAGTCTGATCCATGAACTGTGATAACTGATTTGTTCCAAAGAATGCGTTGATAACGCTTGTTATAGTTCTTGCATTAACAAGATCCTGCGGAGTGAAGTTTTCAGTATCACGCATATTCATTCGTTCTTTAATAGTTCTGGCCATACGTGCCATACCTATGTTAAACTGCTGGGAAAGCTGTTCACCTACAGTTCTGATTCTTCTATTTCCTAAATGATCAATATCGTCGACAGAAACATTACCCTGCTTAAGTTCGATGATGTGCGTCATAATCGCTATAATATCTTCAACTGTAAGAACAGTGGTAGTTTCAGGAATATTTAACTTAAGCTTATCATTCATTCTGTGACGGCCAACGTCACCTAGGTCATATCTTTTATCGTTAAAGAAAAGCTTATCGATTAATGCTTCGGCAGTTTCTACGTCCGGTGATTCACCGGATCTGAGTTGCCTGTAAATTGCATATAAGGCTTCTTCTTTTGTATGGGATGTATCTTTACGGAGTGTATTTACTATCAAATCCTGATCCGGAGAAGATTCTGACTTCAAGAACTTCAATTTTTCAACTTCGGCATCGTCAATCCTATCAAGGTCTTCCTCAGTTAAAACCGAGTCGCGGGTTAAGAATATTTCCCCAGTCGACATATCAAATACATCACTGGCAATCGTTCTACCAAGGTAATTTTCAAGATTAACTTTTTTAACCGAGACTTCCTCAACAAGATCAAATAAATCTAAAATTTTGTCATCAGAGTCAAATCCAATAGCTCTTAATAAAGTGGTGGCGGGGAACTTTTTTCTCCTGTCTATGTAAACATACATTACATAGTTTATGTCTGTGGCGAATTCAACCCAGGAACCCCTCAAAGGAATAATTCTGGCTGAATAAATAGGTGTTCCATTGGGGTGAGTAGTCTGTGCAAATGCAACTCCCGGTGAACGATGAAGCTGCGAAACAATTACTCTTTCAGCACCATTAATTACAAAGGTGCCTTTCTCAGTCATAAAGGGTAGATTACCAAGATATACTTCCTGCTCAACAGTATTTACAAACTCTTCAGTTTCAGGATCTTTTGTTGACAAACGCAATTTTGCCTTAAGAGGGGCAGCAAAGGATAATCCTCTTTCAATACATTCGTCTACTGAAAATCTGGCTTTCTCAATATTATACTCAAGAAAATCGAGTCTGTAATTCTCTTTATTATCAAAAATCGGAAAGTTAGTATTGAAAACCTGTTGTAAACCTTTAAGCTCGCGCTTATTTGGTAAAACATTATGCTGAACAAAATCCTCAAAAGTTTCAGTTTGAATTGCAAGTAAATCCGGAGATTCCAGCACTGATGAGATTTGTCCAAAAGAAATACGGTTATTATTCAATTGAAAGTCCTCCTGGTAATGATTCAAAATCTGTTTTTCTTACCTGATTCAACGTTAGTCATTAATATAAATACGATAAGACGGACTAATCCGCCTTATCATTGAATGCGATAACTACTATATTCTGTATAGGAATTAATTACTTTAAATCTACTGAAGCGCCGGCTTCTTCAAGTTCTTTTTTAACTTTTTCGGCTTCATCTTTAGACACACCCTCTTTGACCGGCTTTGGAGCGCCATCAACAAGGTCTTTTGCTTCTTTGAGTCCTAAGCCAGTGTGAGCTCTAACAACTTTGATCACATTGATTTTCTTCTCACCTGCAGAAACTAAGATAACATCGAATTCAGTTTTTTCTTCGACGGGGGCAGCATCACCGCCACCAACGGCTGCACCAGCCATAATAACCGGAGCTGCAGCAGTTACACCAAATTCTTCTTCCAGAGCTTTTTTAAGTTCAGACGCTTCTACTAGAGAGAGAGCTTTAATTTTTTCAACTAATTCAGCAATTTTTTCTGACATTTTAATTTTTCTCCTGATTTTATTTCAAATTAATTAAGCAGCTTCTCTTTTAGAAATTTGGTCAACAACACTTACCAGATCTCTTACTACAGCGTTGATTGCCCCAACTATTCCAGAAGCTGGTGAATTGAGACTTCCCATTATACTTGCAATCAGGTCGGTCTTCGTTGGAAGAGTAGCTAACTGATCAAGCTCCGATCCATCATAATAATCTGTTTCGATGTAACAAGCTTTCAATGCAAGTTTTTTGGAAGTATCAAAGTACTTTTTTATTATTTTTGCCGGAGCAACCGGATTATCTGAAGCAAATGCAAACCCGGTCATTCCTTCTAAATGTCCTGCAAGTTTTTCAAACTTACCACTTTCCTGAAGTGCTCTTTTAAATAAGGTATTTTTATAAACCTTATATCTAACACCTTCTTTTCGGAATTGATTTCTGATATCACTGATATCGGCTACATTAATCCCGGAATAGTCAGTAAGAAAAACGGCAGATGAACCATTGATCACTTCCAATATCTCGGAAATGACTTCTGCTTTTTCATTCTTATTCATTTTACTCCCGAACACAGTGTTTAATTAATCGTGTCGGTTCCGTTTTTTACGGAACTCGTTAGAAGCTATTTTTTGAGTGCGTAAAATCTTTTTATTAGACGACAGCTACTTCATCTCTAGTTATTTTAAGACCTGGCCCCATTGAACTGGACAAGTATAGGCTTTTTACATACTGACCCTTTGCTGAAGCAGGTTTTAATTTAACAATTGTATTGAGAAATGCTTTAGTATTATCGACTAACTTGTCAGTTTCAAAATTTAATTTTCCGATGGATGTATGAACAATACCTGTTTTATCAACTCTGAATTCAATCTTACCAGCTTTAACTTCCTTTACCGCCTGAGCAACATCCATGGTAACCGTACCGCTTTTAGGATTTGGCATAAGACCTTTAGGTCCCAAAACTTTTCCAAGTTTTCCAAGTTCACCCATCGAATCCGGTGTAGAAATTACTACGTCAATATCAGCCCAGCCGCTCTTCAACTTTTCAAGATAATCTTCAAACCCGGCATGATCTGCTCCAGCATCCAAGGCTTCCTGAGCTTTGGCACCTTTGGCAATAACAAGAACTCTTACTTGTTTTCCTGTGCCGTGAGGTAATGAAACAGTACCTCTTACCATTTGATCGGCGTGTCGGGGATCAACACCAAGTCTAATAGCAACATCAAGAGATTCAACAAATTTAACTCCAGAGGCTTTTTTTAATGCATCAATTGCTTCAGATATTGTATACTCTTTTGCAATATCAACTGATTTCAATATTTCTTTATTTCTTTTAGTTTTTTGCATTTCTACACCATAAAATTATTTATCTTCAACAGTGATACCCATACTGCGTGCTGTACCCGCAACCATACTCGTTGCGTGCTCCATATCAAAAGCATTCAAATCGGGCATTTTAAGTTTTGCTATTTCCTCAACCTGAGATTTGGTAACCCTACCAACTTTTGTTCTGTGTGATTCTGCAGATCCTTTTTCAACCTTAGCTGCTTTTTTAAGCAACACGGCAGCAGGCGGAGTTTTTGTAATAAAAGTAAATGACTTATCTGCGTAAACTGTAATTACAACAGGTATAATTAAACCATCTTTATCACCTGTTCTTGCATTGAACTGCTTGCAGAACTCCATAATGTTAACGCCTTTTTGACCTAAAGCCGGACCAACAGGCGGTGAGGGATTTGCCTTACCAGCAGGAATTTGAAGCTTTATATATGCATCAATCTTTTTTGCCATAATTTTATAACCTATTAATAACTTTAATTATTTTTCTAATTCTGCTTGAACGAAATCAATTTCAACCGGAGTTTTTCTTCCGAATATTGAAACCATAACCTTTATTTTCATTTTTTCTTCGTTTACTTCCTGAATAGTTCCGGAGAAATTGTTGAATGGACCATCAATAATTTTTACTAAATCACCATTTCTGAATATAGTTTCTAAACGCTCGCCGCTTTCATCCTGAGTTATTCGTCCAACTATTCGTTTAACTTCTTCCGGCTGAAGCGGGTTTGGATTATTTGCAGTACCTAGGAAGCCCATAACCGACTGAGTATTAAGTATAAAATCTTTAACCTGATTATCTAAATCAGCCTGGACAAGAATATAACCAGGAAAGAAATTTTTTGTTTTACTTCTTTTCTTACCATCCTTTACCTCAAAAACCTTTTCCATAGGTACAAGAATTTCATGAATCTTAGCCCTCAAAGATTCATTATCCGCGAGTTCTGTCTCCAAAAAAGTTTTTACCTTGTTTTCATGACCCGAAAAAGTTCTAACAACGTACCACTTCGATTCCATACCTGTTAAAATATCCCTTTAAATACCTGAGTAATAAGAAAGTCAATTACATAAGTAAAGGTTGCAAGAACAAGACAAACAACAATTACAACTTTTGTAGATTCAAAAAGTTCGGCCTTAGTAGGCCATGTAACTTTTTTCATTTCTTTAACAACATCCTGAAAGAAATTAATAATTTTCTCTTTCATACAAATCCTTTGCTAATAGTGCACGTCAGGAGGGACTCGAACCCCCAACCTGCGGTTTTGGAGACCGCTGCTCTAGCCAATTGAGCTACTGACGTATCCAAACTTATTTTGTTTCTTTGTGAATAGTATGTTTTTTATCCCAACGGCAGTATTTTTTGAATTCTACTCTGCCAGGGTGAAGTCTTTTATTTTTAGTAGTAGTGTAATTTCTTCTTTTACACTCTGTACATTCTAATGTGATGATATCTCTCATAACTATCTCTTTTAATTAGTTAAGCAGCTGTTAAGTTATTAACAATCTGACATCAAATTTCAATTAACAAAAAAATCAAACTGAATTTGATTGAGCTGACGACCGGGATTGAACCGGTGACCTCATCCTTACCAAGGATGTGCTCTACCAACTGAGCTACGTCAGCCTGATAGAATTATTAAACTATAAAAAAATCCCTGAATAAAAAGGGATATGTTTACAAAAATCCGGCCCCATAAATTGAAAAGAAATTCAATAGGCTGAGCGGGAGACGGGACTCGAACCCGCGACCAACAGCTTGGAAGGCTGTGACTCTAGCCAACTGAGTTACTCCCGCAATTACACAACAATTAAATGAACAAAAACTGTGGGCGGCGAGGGATTCGAACCCCCAAAGGCGCTTGCCAACGGATTTACAGTCCGCCCCGGCTCTCCAACTCCGGCGTCCGCCCAATTTTTCAGACGAGCACCAAAAATAATTTTAATCGATTAAAAATGCAAATTTTTGGGATTGTAAAGTTAAACAAATGAATTGAAATTACAAATTAATGCTTCCATAATTCTCTATCGAGGCTTCTGTATTGAATTGCTTCACTTAAATGCTGAGGTAAAATATTGTCTGATTTTTCTAAATCAGCTATAGTGCGGCTTACTTTTAGGATACGGTCATAGGCTCTTGCTGATAAACCTAGTTTTGTCATAGCCATTTTAAGTAGTTCTTCCCCTGTTGAATCAAGCTTACAGAACATCCTGACTTCTTTAGAACCCATATCACCGTTGTTAAATATGTGCTTCATTTCTTTGAATCTTTTAAGCTGTATTTCCCGGGCATTAATTACTCTGGTTCGAATATCTGCCGACTTTTCACTTTCACCTTTCGAACTCAATTCTTTGTATTTAACAGCTGGAACCTCAATATGGATGTCAATTCTATCCAATAAAGGACCCGATATTTTTGCCATGTATCTTTGTATTTGGGGTGGTGTACAGGTGCACTCTTTGGTTGGATCTGTATAGTAACCGCAAGGACAGGGATTCATAGCTGCGGCAAGCATAAAATTAGCCGGAAATTCCAGGGATAGTTTTGATCTGCTAACTGTTACTCTTGAATCCTCCAGCGGCTGCCGTAATACCTCTAAAACATTTTTTTTAAACTCCGGGAGTTCATCTAAAAAAAGCACGCCATGATGAGCAAATGACACTTCACCCGGACGAGGAAATGATCCGCCGCCTACCAGAGCAGCATCTGAAACTGTGTGATGTGGATTACGAAACGGCCTTTCAGTAACAAGCGCTTTTTCCTTTTGCAGAATACCGGCAATTGAATGAATTTTTGTGGTTTCTAACGCTTCATTAAAAGTCATTGGAGGTAAAATTGAAGGAAATCTTTTTGCAAGCATTGTTTTACCGGAACCGGGAGGTCCAATCATGAGGATATTATGCGCCCCGGCAGCAGCAACTTCCAGTGCTCTTTTAACATTTTCCTGACCTTTAACATCAGAAAAGTCAAAATGATATTTATTTATCAGCGAAAATAAATCTTCTTTATTCGTCACAGTTTTATTTAACTGAAGCTCATCATTTAGAAAAGCAACAACTTCGGAAAGATTTGTTAGTCCATAAACTTCAACATCGTCAACTATAGACGCTTCTTTGGCAGATTCAACCGGAAGTATAATTCGCTTAATCTCTTTTTTACGTGCCTCAACTGAAATTGGCAGAGCGCCTTTCACGTGCCGTAATTTTCCATCAAGTGCCAGCTCGCCTAAAAAAATTGAGTCTTCTAAATAGTTATTATTTACTAATTCATTTGCTGATAGAATTCCAATTGCAATTGAAAGGTCAAATGAGCTGCCTTCTTTTTTAATATCTGCAGGAGCCAGATTTATTGTTATTCTTCTTGAAGGAAAATCGAAACCGGAATTTTTAATTGCCGCAATTACCCGTTCTTTACTTTCTTTAACTGCATTGTCGGGTAATCCAACGATAGTAAAATTAGGGACATTCTTTTCAACATTGGTTTCTACTTCGATAATGTATGCGTCAATTCCGTATGTAGCGCTTGTAATTATTTTGGAAAGCATTTATCCCACCATTTAATTTTTCTATTTGGTTAAAAGCATTTTTTTGGTTTGTGAAAACACAGGAGAGGATACTTTATAAAGGTAAACACCTGAAGGCAAATTATCCGCTTCAAAATTAAATTTATGAATTCCTTTTACTAAAAAACCTTTGTGAAGTAAAACCAGTTCCTGCCCTTCCAGGTTGTATACTATCACTTCAATTTCTGCATCTTCAAATAAATCTATTTCAATGCTGGTAGAAGGATTAAACGGATTTGGATAGTTCTGGCTTAATCTGAATTGTTCAATATTTCCCATACCAACTTTAATCTGCTGAGAATACACAGTGCTGCCATCCTTATTTATCTGCTTTATTCTATAGTATACTATTTCATCTTTATTAATTGATTCGTCGATAAAATTATAGCTAGAGGAAATATCCTGAACAGCATCGATTGACCCAATTTCAATAAAGGAACCCTTGGCAGAAGATCTTTCTACAATAAACCTGCTAATATTATTTATTTCTGCACACCGCCACTCAAGCTGATTATAGGAATAAGTTATACTTATATTTAACTCTGGCGCACGGGAAATGATTGGAGCATCGGAAACAACATATTTTATGTTTTTATACAATATTGGATAAACATTATTTTGATTAGTCAATTCAACAGAAGCATTAAAGTTTAACTGTAAAAAAGTTTTGACTGATGTTGCAGATGAAACATACTTAGCATCCTCAAATATTTTTTCTATCGTTCTTTGCGGTTTAAGAATTCTAAGTTGTTCAATTGAAAAAGTATTTGAGTTCTCGCTGCCAAAAGAAATATTGAGATCATTTCTTATAAGTAAACCGCTTATATCCTGTTTTGCAACTTTGTCCCCATTTCTATAAAATGAGATAACGTTGCTATTTTTATCAAATAATATCCCTATATGATTCCATGTTTTTCGTGATAAAAACGGAATTTCTTTACTTATAACCGATCCATTGTCATCTAAAACGCATAACTTCTGAAATTGATTTATATGTATCTGTGAGATAATCTTATCATTGCTATTATCAATCATCTTTAAAATATCTGCATTATTTCCTGACAACCTAAGCCAGAAACCGATCCATAGACTATCACTATTATCCTGGTTCAAGTCAATTGATAAAAATGTACCCGATTCAAATCTTGCAGCATTTCTGGCAAATTTTCCCGGAATATAATGTTGTATTTCAGCTAATAAAACTCTTTCTGATTTACGAGCAGCGGGAGTCAATTCACCAATAGTTGATATTACTTTTTCATTTTTAATAAACTCCCCATAAATATTGAGTTTAATAATCTCCTGACCGTTAGAAGAAAGACTAAGTAAAATCTGGAAAAAGGAGTTTATAGAAAGATCTTCATTTAAAAGATTAATTTCTGTAAGAAAAACATTATCACTTAATTTATCAATTTGTGTTCGCAATATATTAAAATCTTTTGAAGCGCTATCTGTTTTTACTTTGACAGAATTAATATTCAGGTTATTCGGTGATATTAAATATAATTTAAGAACTTCCGCTTCAAGTATTGAGTTATCGGTTATGAGGGAAACATCAAAAGAAGAGTTAGATGGTATTATGGAAGGAAATGCAAGTTCTGCAACGGGACTATACTCCTGCGCCCAAACCCCAATAAAAAAAATAAAGAACAATATGTTCAATTTTTTAAGCATATTTAAGAAATGATATGAGGACAGGTAAATATTATTTATACTGTCTTAAAAACTCAATCCTATCCTGTAACTGACTAACAGGAACTAATAATTTATCTTTACCATAAATAGCATCTTCTCTATTAGTAAAAGCAAGTTCATAATCCTTACTCATTATAATAGCTTCTTCCGGACAAACTTCTTCACAAAAACCGCAGAAGATGCATCGGATCATATTTATTTCAAATTTTTCAGGATATCTTTCTTTTTCTCTATCAGTTTCAGCAGCCTGTACTTCAATAGCCAGAGCAGGACAAACTCTTGAGCATAAACCGCAAGCGACACATCTTTCGTCACCATTCTCCTCAATGGCTAAAACCGGTCTGCCGCGATAAGAAGCAGGAGGAATGAATTTAACTTCAGGATATTCCATCGTAAACTTAGGTTTGAACATAGTACGCAGAGTAAGAGATAATCCTTTGATTATCTCAGGGAAATAAGCTTTTTCTAAAAATGTAAGATCTTTTAATCTTTTTTTTGGTGGTTGAATTGACGTAGCCATTAATTCTCCGTTAAAAATCCTTTTTTGTTCATTAAATCGATTGATAATTTAATTTACATAAATATCAATAACAAGGTATAAGATATTAAATTCCAAAAACCATTATTAAAACTGCTACCCAGATGATATTAATAAGTGACAATGGAAACATTACTTTCCAGCCGTAATTCATGAGCTGGTCGTATCTGAATCGCGGAATACTCCATCTTACCCATATAAAGAAAAACAGTAACATTCCCATCTTAACAAAAAATGATGCAACCTGAAGTATTGTTACAAAAGTTTCAGATAGTCCAAACGTTTCAATAAAAGGAATTTGCCATCCTCCGAGGTATAAGGTTACAATAAAAGCGGCAGCAATTATCATATTTGCATATTCTGCAAGAAAGAAACCTGCAAATTTCATA